>CAZXAY010000033.1:0-10768 GCA_964638435.1 uncultured Candidatus Saccharibacteria bacterium
TTCACTCAAAATTCTTAGCTTTCGCTACAAAAATTATTACGTAACAAGTCTATTAGAATACTGAGTAAAAATTATATTACTTTACATTTTTATGCGATCGCAAGTTTTTGTAAAGTAGTTGTTTTTTTTGTTATGTCGTAAAATGATAATAGTAGTTAATAAATAATAGCTATTTTTATATAAAATTCACGGAGTGGAGGTGATATGAGTGAGGGTATAAATCCATCAATAAATAATGAACCTGCATTAACATTACAAGAAGTTGATAATTGGGTGAAAGAAAATAGCTCTAAAATTATTGATAGCGGCTTAGAAAAAGAAATAGCTATCGAAAAATTATCAGCGCAAATGAATAGATGTAAAGGTACTGGTAAAGAAGTTAGTAATCAAGATGAAGTAGTGCGCGACTGCTCGGAACACACTTTAGACGATTTTAACCAAAAAGTGGGTGCTCAGATCGAACTTGACTCAAGACTCGCTAATTTTATTTTTAATGAAATTATTTCTAAAGGTTATAAAATTATCATAACTTCTGGTTTTAGATGCCCGGAGCATAATCATTTTTCGCAAGTGTTTGACGATAGTGGTAAAACAAAAAAAGATAGTCTGCATTCCAAGGCAGAAGCAGTTGATTTTATAGTATTGAATAATCAAGGGTTACCATTAACATATCAAGAAAATAAAGATTTTGAGAAGGTGTTAGAAAGTCAAAAAGAGTATATAATCCCACAAGATAAATTAAATAAATTGCACGAGCAAAATCCCTATATATCAACAAATATCAAGATACAATTTTTTATTACATCATATAAGCCTGAAGAAGGTAGAGATCCTGACAATAATCACGATTGGAGTTATATGCATCTGGATTTTCGTACTATTAGTACTAACTATCTTCTAGATAAACAGCAAAATAATGATGCTGGATTGGTTTAATTTATGAAAACAATAGGGGAATTAATCAGGCAATTTTTAGAGTACTGCGAGGTGGAAAAAGGCCATTCTAATTTAACTATTCGTAATTATGATCATTATTTAAATCGATTTTTGGAGTGGGGGAGTGGCAATAAAATTTTAAACCCCGCTGACATAAATCTAGATGTAATTCATAAATACCGATTGTATTTGAATAGACTCCCAAAAGTTATAAGTTATAAGTTACAAGTTACAAGTTCGGATGATTCCCCTTCTATTAAAAAAAATACTCAAAATTATCATTTGATTGCTCTACGCTCGTTTTTAAAATATTTAGTTAAAAATGATATTAAATCTCTGCCGCCAGAGAAAATTGAATTAGCTGATCAGGATGATCGGCAAATTACCTTTTTAACTCCCGAGGAGCTTACTCGCCTATTTAAGATCCCCAACATCAATACAATTAATGGCCTACGTGATCGCACAATTTTAGAATTACTATTTTCCACTGGTCTTAGAGTAAGCGAACTAGTGGCATTAAATGTTAATGATATTAACCTTAAAACTAAAGAATTTACCGTACTCGGTAAGGGTGGTAAATCTCGACTGGTTTTTGTATCAGACACTGCTAAGAAGTGGCTGGAAAAATATTTGACAATGCGTAAAGATGTTAAACTAGACCAAGAGAGTAAGGATAAAATTCCATTGTTTATAAATCACAGCTTGATCAATAACCAAGGTGGTCAAATTTCTAAATCCCAATCTCTAAACTCTAAACAAATCCAAAATTCAAATATACAAATTTCAAACAAATCTGAAATCATAAATCATAAATCTGAAATTAGTAATCGCCTTACTCCCCGCTCCATCCAACGTATTATTGCTAAATGTGCCATTAAGGCTGGGATAACAAAAAAAGTAACGCCACACTCATTGCGTCACTCTTTTGCCACTGACCTATTGCGTTCTGGCGCTGATATTCGCGCCGTCCAGCAACTCTTGGGCCATTCATCTATTACCACAACTCAAATATATACTCATGTTACTGACCAACACTTAAAAGACGTTTTTCAAAAATTTCATGATAAAAATGATTCTCAAACTTAAGCGGCTTGCTTTAGATTGCCCTGCTCACTCTTCCATTTTTTGTATGCATCAACATTCCCAAAACCATGTTGCATGGCCTCTTTTGTTTCATCTGATGCAGTAATTCTATCGGCTCGCTGTTGAGGCGTTTCATTCTTGGTATTATCAAAAGGATTATAATCAATTTTGTAAACTCCGTCTGATCCTATTTCATTATTCATTTTCCCTCCTCATTATTATTTGTAAAATTTTGTTTTATAATCCAACAATGACCTTTTTTTTGAACCTCATCTGACATTAATACAGCCATAGGTGTACCACGACTTCTCTGGCTTTCATCATCTAATAATTTTTCCATATCTGCAAGAGCTTTTTCGCTTAATTCATCTTTAGTTTCAATTTTATTATTAACATAATCTTTGGGATTTCCAAACATAATTTGAATTTTATTTTTGCTTATCAATAGTCTAAAAGGAAAATTGTCTTCTTCATTGTGTTCTAAAAAATTTATATAAATCTCTGCTGCTGCATGGATAAAATCATCTTGCTTTTCTTCAGTTAACTTATCAAATTTTAACTCTTGGAAACATCTATTTAGAAAAGATGGAAGTAAGCCAGCAATTTCTCTTTTCTTTGGAAGCGATAAATTAATAAATACTTTCCCCGTATCGAATTGATCTTTATTTCTACTAATTACACTATCAATTATTGCCTGGTATTTTTCTCTTTTAGAATCACCAACTTTTTCATATTCATATTGTAATATACTATTTGGTTTTTGATGCTGCATTGCTAAAGTACGTTGTTTCTTTTCTAAAAATCTCTCGGATTCATTCAAATCATGAATTTCATCAATTAAATTAGAAAGATTACGGTCTTGACTAACATCATAATCATTTGGAAAAATTGTTTCAAAATTAATATCCTCTGGAATTAACTCTCTGTCTAAAACTGCTTGGCTCTCATTAAACATTATTATCCTTTTCAAAACAAAACCCGCATTTCGGCGGGTTTTGCGAATATTTTAGTTATTTTTTAGTTGGGTCAAGTATTCCTAAGTCTTGGGTTGGACGAGATTTCATACTGCCTCCTGTTTTTTTGTTTTTATTTTTGTTTTTATTCCCTCGATCGGATATTAATTGATTCTATTATAATTATATCATATAATACCCTAAAAGTCAAGATTTACTGCTTTAGGCAGCTAATCTAACAACTAGCATTAATAAAGTAATTCCTAAGACTGTCATTATAGTAGTCCAAATTGTTGGATGTCTGTGATGACTCTCTGGTATTAAATCACTAGCACCAAGATAGATAAAAAAACCAGTGAAAACTGCTAAACATAGTCCTAAAACTGACTCGGATATGGTAAAAAATAAAGTAGAAATAATTCCTAAGGCTGGGGCTAAAGCATCCAGAGCTAACCATGTAACGGCTTTTCTTTTATTATTATAATTGCGTAAAATTACACCAACGGTATTTATTCCATCAGAAAAGTCATGAGTTAATACTGCTGCGGTTACTACCCATCCTACCTCTGGTGATACCTTAAACGCTAGCCCGATTCCTACACCATCTAAAAAACTATGAAAAATCAATGTACTAGCCGAAAGTATTCCTTTATGATTATCATTGTAACAATCAGTCTTTTCGTGCACATGGAGAGAAAAAAATCTATCCAAAATCATTAAAAAAATAAAACCTGTGGCAATTAATAGAGTAATTAACTCCATATCATATGTTTTTGAGGCTAGTTCAATAGATTCCGGTAATAAATCAAAAAAAGCCACACCAATAACTGCTCCGGCGCTAAAGCCTAATATCAAATGCAGTTTATCTCTAAAACGGATGGCAAACAATCCACCCAAAAAAGTAAATATAATCGCAAGAAATGCTACAAATACCACCATAATGATCTTCTATCTTCTAGTAAGATAACATATTTATAAATAAATTTAAAGGTCTAAACCTACAATAAACCAAAAACTCTTGCCAATTGGCAAGAGTTTTTGAAATTTAAATTATAAATTAATTATCTTGTTACCGAGATGGTGACAGCAAGTTCTGCACCTGGAGAAGAAACTGTTACACGGCCACTAGCGTCAGTACAAACTGCATAACCAGTATCGGTACCACTAGCAGTAGTTGGATCGGTTGGTAATGATGAAACATAAGTTGGAACAAGTGCAGCTAAATTAGCTCCCACACCAACACCGTTTAGTATTGCTTGGGTAGTTGGACAAGTTGCTGTAATAGCAGCATTGATTGTACCATTGTTATCAACTGCTTCTTGATGGATGGCATTTAAACCTGTAGTTACGTCAGAATTCCTCTGGGCATTCCTAGCCTGAGCAAATTGACGAGCAGGGTTTACTGCTACTAAAACAATAACTGCTAAAATTGCAATTATTCCAATTACTACCAAAAGCTCAATTAATGTAAAACCTCTCTCATCGGTGTAAACTTTTTTCATTTAACCTCCTTATTCAAATTTACATGGTAAATTTGACAGGCGCTCATTCGCTAAAAGCGAATGAAATAGCCTAACTTTATTGCACAATTTGTGCAAAATTTTATATATATTAATAAAATTATTTTCAAATATATTATACCACAAATAATATTAAATACACAATATAAAACTAATTACTAGATTTTATCTGGTTTAATATTTTATTAAAATTATCAATATTTAATTGTGTAGTATGAGTTTGGACTAAAGTTGGACTTATAGAATTTGCAATAACTAAGTTTGAAATAATAATAAACGAAACTGCAATAATTACAAAAGTAATTAGTAAATAAGATATAACAACCAGTTTTGATAATTTACTTGTTGGGTCGGTATGGATCATTGGTATAAACCTTTGCTTTAAAACTTAACTTTGTATCAGAACTAAGGCCATTTGTAGAATCAAAATTAAAGTTACTAACATTTACAAAATATGTACCTTTTTCTAATGATTGCCAAAAATCACTAACATTACTCCCTGGACCACTAACATTTAAACTAAAAATTAAATAACTGTTTTTAAGAACCTCTGAATTAACCTTCTCGTCAAATAAAATTTCTATATTTGTACCTTTGCTGCTAGACAAATCTTCAAGGTATTTAACAAAATTAGCTATATTCTCTTCATCCGGTAAAGATTTTGTAACAACGCTAATATCATTGACTATTTGATAGTATTTATCTTGCAATTGGTTAATATTGTTTTCTCTATTCCTAATGGCTTGAGTCTGACTTTTTTTATCCTGAATAGCAAACGATAATTCGGTTAGTCGATAATTAAACAATACTATAATCAACAATAAGACTATATTGGTTACAACTATCCAAATAATAAAATTTTGTGTAAGCTTTTTTTGAATTTCTTGATTATTGATCATAGATTATTTTTTATAGTTAAAATTAATTTCAAACGTAATATTATTGGGTTTTTCTAAACTTTTAAGTGGTAGGGTAATATTTTTAAATGATCCTTGATTTTGGAGTTTTTCTTTAAATGATAATAGGTGATCCCTAGTATCCGATGAACCTGTTAACTTAAATTTACTATCCTGACTTTCTAAAACAAAACTTATAATATTAACACCCTCTTGCGAAATAGAATTAATATTATTTAAAACCGTAGAATAATCTGATTTTGAACCAGATAAACTCTGAATTCTAGCAATTTTTTTATTTAGATCAATAATCTTATCCTCTATCTCTTGGGCTTTAGGAGAAATGTTTATTAATTGGGCTGAGGAAAGGATTTTTTGATTTTTATTTAATTCGAAGTTCATTATTAGCCATGTGGATAAAAGCGCTAATAACCCAATAACTCCGACCAAAATCATTATTGATTTAATAAATTTAAGTTGTTCGCTACTTTTATTAATAGCCAATCTTTGGACATTTTCTTTTGGCAATAAGTTAACTCCCATAAAAGGGTTAGAATAAAGTGCAAGATTTATTAAATACTTAGATTCATTTTCTTTAGTTATTTTAACTCGTTTATTCTGCAAATGACCGTATTTTACACTGATATCTGTTTTAGCCGATATTTTATTCTTTAAATCTAGTAAATCTTCATCGCCCAATAAGATAACCTCTTTAATTTCCTTTTCTCCTTTTTTTTGCTCGTAAAAATTAATAGTTTCTGTAATTTTATCAAATAGTATAGCTTGATCCTTAAGTGTTGGTATACTTGTTGAAACTCTTGCAGCATAATTTTTTGCAATAATTATGCTTGTTTCATCCTGTTCGATATTAATTATTAAAACTGGCTTATGCAAAACACTAGCAAACTCCCCAGCCAAGGCTCCTGCTTTTGACTTGATGCCGATAATCGTAAAACCATTTTCTTCCAAACTCTGGATTAATGAATCGATTACATCCTTTGGACAAGCGGTAATTAATATTTTAATTTTACCCCGCCCTCCACGACTTGCGTTTGGCATGCCGAACGCGGCTTCAGGGGTTTCTGCGATCTGTTGCCAATCAAGATAAACATTCTCTGGGGAAACTGGGAGTAGTGTTTCTGCTTGCCAACTAATTGCTTCATCAATTTTATCTTTATCAATTTTTGGGATTTCTAGAATTTTAATAAAAACCTTTGATTCTGGCAGGGAGGCTACAATTTGTTTGGTAGTAATTTTATATGGTTTAGTAATTCTAAGTAATTTTCTTAATGTCTCGGCAAATAAGTTTTTTCTTTGGATTTTACCATTAACAACTATTCCTGATTCCATAGTTGCAGAACCAACACAAAAATATCTGCCAAATTGTATTTGCAGTACTTTAATCTCTTTATCATCATAAGAGAGCGTAAAATAATTGTTTTTCAAACCAGCCCCTCTACTCCGCCAAAGGCGGGGAAACCCCAAATTCTAAATACTAAGCTCTAAATAATACCAAATAGTCAAATTTTAAGCATATTTTGAAAATTTAAATTTTATATTTTGCATTTATTTAGAATTTAGAAATTAGGATTTAGAGATTATTATTAATCTTCACCCCAATTACTAACACTAACTGCACCATCAGTGGCAAAATTTACATCTACACTTAGTTGGCGCAAAATATCATTCTGCAAATTTGTTGATTTTACTAAAATATTTTTTGGAGCATCACCAGTTACCTCTATTATAACTTGACCACTCGTTAGAGTCAAAGTTTCTCCTGTATAATTAGGATCGCGGATTATTTTGATTATCGCATTTTGAATGTACGAATCAGTAGTAGCAAGAGCTTGCGTACTTTGCCGTAATTTGAATGATGAATCAGCGCTAATTAGTGAATTCATCATTAATGATGATACTAAAACAATACTTATGGCAATTACAGCCAAAACACCGATTAGAGCCTGCCCTTTACTAAATTTATGATTTACCAGCCTCGCTTTTTGCGAGTCTAAGCGGGTGATTTTAGATTTATGATTTGTTATATGAATCTCCCTGTGTTACATACTACATGTTATATACTACATGATTTACCTCTGTGAGAATGTTGTTTGAAATGATGCCTGAACATTCCTGCCTCCAGTTAATTGTGCCTGACTAGTTAGAGTAAAACGCATTTGTATTGTTGTATTACCACTTGGGTTAGCAATTCTATTAAAACTAAGATCGGATACTTTGGTTTGATTAGAACTCAATCTATCCGCAACATCATTAAAATCTCGATCTAATATATCTTCATTTAAATAATAAGTTATTAAATTTTCTCCAACATTTAAGCTTAAACTTGATGATGGCTGGGTACCAGCAGGCGTAACGATTGTTTGGCTATTAACAACATCATATTTAACTCGATTAAGGATTAACTGAGCTGCCTGAGCCACCTCAACACGTGCAGCATTATTTATTCTTGCTTGCCCGATTGAATAAAGATATTCTCCTGTAAAAGTTAACACTATAACCAAAATCCCTGAATAGATGATTAGTTCAATCAAGGTAAAGCCACGATTGCGAAGCAACCGACTAATTGTTACACTGTTACATTGTTTCATTGTTATATGTTTTTGATTATTATTAAATCTTAAATCATAAATCTTAAATCATAAATTATAATGAGTAATTTAATGAAAAACTGTCAAGAATGGGAGTTAATCCGCCATCTGTAGTTGAAAAAAATGCTTTATATCTAAAATATCTGCCTAAAACATTAGTAAAATTTACCGATTGCGTTGATGATGGTGTAAAGTAAGTACTACTTGTGCCATCCGGTCCAACAAAATTCCAAGATGCTGAATCAGAATTTGTGGCAATTTGGAATTTGAGTTCTGTCCCAACTGGAATAGTCGCTGTCCAAAAAATCCTATTAAAAGCTACTTCTTGCCCTGCATCAAAAGTTTTTGAGATATATTCCCCATTCATAAAATGCCCACCTTCAGCAATGACTGAAAATTGATAAAAAATATCTCTATTAACAAAATCTGTCCAAGCAACACCTGCGTCTGAGCTTTCTGAATAAATCGAACTGGCGCCTAGGTAATTGATATCATTATCAGGACTTTGGTTAATATTTTCACCAGTTCCAACTTGATATGACCTATTAGCTGCAGTATCTGGTGAGTAAAAGTATAATCGATATTGATGCCCTTGAGTCAGAGTTAGCGGGCTAGAAAAAGTTTTTTCCTTAAGTTGATAATCAATACTAACCTGATCTTTGGTTAAAAAAACTCGATCTTCAACAGGTATCAGATCCATACCTGTTGTTATATCGGTAATTTGAAAATACAAATCATCTTGAGAGATAGCTCCAACATTTCTTTTTAGATAAACATATGTTCCCAATCTATTAAAACTTTCTGTTTCATCACCGTAAGTAAAAATCTGACTTTTATAATTATTTTCGTAAACGCTAGCATCATATGCTGAGTAATATGGATTACCCTCTGCATTGTTATAATCAATTACACCATCTTCTTCAGGTATTAAAATAAACACCGGACTTTTATTAATATCTGTCCAATTAAAACCGCCATCTTGGGTCCAACGGATCATACGGTACTCGTCAGATTCACCAGTAAGTGGAACAATTTTGTTAAGTGGATACAACGCTCTTAAATCAATATATTTGGCTGGATTAATTTGTTCAGACTTGTATTCAATGACCAAATGATATGGCGTACCTTTAACTATTTCTGCGTCATGTTCTAACTCTAATTCTTTCCAACCAAGAGTCTTAATTTGATAATCCTTATAAGCATCATGATTTTCACCCAACCAAACACCACTAGGATTACCATTAAGATCTGATTGCAGACCAAAACGATATTTTGGTGGTTGAGTAGGGTGACCATCATTAATGTAAATTCTGATATAATCAACATCACCAGTGTGTTGTGCCGTAAATCGATATGATACTTTTTTATTGGCATCATCTAGATTACCAACTGAATCATTAGTCAGGCTACTAAAACGGTTACCTTTATATCCTCCAAACCCCTCGCCAACATCCAAACGAACCTCTCCATCACCCTCATTGCTAACAACGGTGTCAATAAAAGTTCCAATAATATAATCATTAACAGTAGTTTCTAGCCAAACCCGGTTATCTCGCCACCTAGTAAGAATCAATTCCTTTTCGATCAAATTTGCTTGTGGAGAATTCCAGCTAACACTTATTATGAATTTTTTTGTTGAGGGATCAAGTGTGCCTCCATTTGTAACAATTTGTCCTTCGCTATTACGATGAACATCATACATATTGACTGATCTAATAAAATTATTGATACTCTCTGAGTTGCCGGTTAGATTCCAAATACCAGAATTATTTATAGCATGAGCCGGATATGTTTGATTAATTAATTCATTCCAGCCACGCTCGTGGATGTTTTTAATTGCCTCAAACTCTTCGCTAGCTAGAGCTTCGGCTTTTACTCTGTTTAAATTATTTAGATCACCGTAGCTGATATCAATAAAAAGTTTACTAGTGGTAATAAAAGTTACACTAAGTAGTGCTAAGGCAATTATCAGCTCAATAATGGCCTGGCCAAATAATAATTTATGATTTACCAGCCTCGCTTTTTGCGAGTCTAAGCGGGTGATTGTAGATTTATGAATTGACATATAGATAATTTATGATTTAAGATTTACCAGCCTCGCTTTTTGCGAGTCTAAGCGGGTGATTGTAGATTTAAGATTTGAATAAATATTTTTATAAATCATCATTCGTAAATCCTAAATCTTAAATTAAAAGTTCACCACTCCTAATCTATTGATATTTATAGTCTTAAATTGATCATCTTGATGAGTAATGGTTATACTGTTTTTTTCTGGATCAAAGTTGTTTACCTCGCCTATTTGAGCAATAAATAATAAATTAGCACTTGGCAAATTATAACTTATATCTATTTGATTAGATAAATTAGTTGTAATATTACTAACATTAGCTGGATCATAATTTGGACCAAAAAAAATGGTATAACTATCTTCTTCAAAGTGAATACCAACTTGGGTATTAGTTAGATTATCTATTGTTTGACCACTAATGGCCAGAGCCTGAGCCTGTCTTATGGAACTCACTAATTGAGTAGCTTGGTTAGCTAAATCAGAGTTCTTTTGAATATTTAAATATGCAATGCTTGAAAAACCCATTAATAAAGTAAAAACTCCTATTGAGACTATTAGTTCAATTAGAGTAAAACCATTATTTAATTTATGATTTACCAGCCTCGCTTTTTGCGAGTCTAAGCGGGTGATTTTAGATTTAAGAATTAGCATATAGATAATTTATGATTTAAGATTTACCAGCCTCGCTTTTTGCGAGTCTAAG
>CAZXAY010000034.1:0-10754 GCA_964638435.1 uncultured Candidatus Saccharibacteria bacterium
CGGTTGTGCGCTGCACGACCTGATTGACGGCGGTCTGCACGACGGTGCTGGAATCCTTGTGGACGGTAGCCGGGTTGGTGTGGATCTTCATGGGGCACCTCCTTTTATAATGGGTAACCATCATCCTTGAAACCAAAACTCCTGTGAACCTTCATCCATGAAAAACGAGAATTCCATTCGTGGAAAGCTCCTGGCTATTCGGTTTTTTCTTCAGCGGGAGCCTCGACTGTGGGGACTTCTTCCACAACAGGGGGCTCTTCGGCCACGGGTTCTTCGACGGACGGCGCTTCAGCGACCACTTCGTCGACCACGGCGAGGACTTCCTCCTCGATGACGGTGACAGATGCTTCGGGGACGACATCCCCGACGGCGACTTCTTTGACCTTGTCGACCTCCGGCTCTTCAGCCATGATTATTCACCTCCTTTGCGATAAATTCCCAAAGATGCAAACGAAATTTTATTTTTATTTTTTGTCAATGTGCTATAGTATCACCCCTTACTAATGTTGTACTTTACTATAATACAGTATATCGCTTTACTAAAATAAAGTCAATATGGTAGGTTGTGGATAAGTTGGGCAGACCATATAGCATATATCATATAGCATGCCTGCCCCGTAGTGAGTAAACTCTACTACTGGAGTAACATAAGAACAAAAGAACTGAGAAACTTAAGAACGTATTAATTATATTAGTTTCTATGTCTATTGGTTATTCGACGTAAATTTGACAAATGATTTTATTGATATATAATCAAATAAGAATTAATTTGTAATTAATTACATTAATTGGATTGCAACTTTTTCACTTTGCTGAAGCTACGAGGGACAAGTTAAGTTGCGGTAGGCAGACTAAAGCCTGCATTCCATTAATTGGTATATTTGAAACTTATGAATACAATTTTTTTTTGTAAAATATATATAGATAATATATTGGATATCCTTAATGCATAAGGTGGGGCTTTGGCCCCTATTTTTTTAACAGCAGATAAAGCAGATATTAGCTAATAGATTAAGCAGATAATGTACTTTAAAAATTTGTTTTTCAAGCGGTAGATCTTGGTTTTAAGGATTTTTTATGCCTAAAAACCAAAATATTACCGCTTGAAGGAAAATAATCAAAGGAGTGAGAAAATTGCATAATACAACAGCAACGTCAAATGGTAAGAGAGAAATTGTTACTGAACCGATCTTTATTACGGATCGCAATATGGTGGACGCTGAATCAGGATCTTTTGTGGGTACCAATGCTAGATTATGGGAGATAAGGAATTTGCATAAAACACTCAAATTATCCTATGAGTTGCCAGAAAAAATATTCATGGTCGATGTTGAGGAAATTCCTATGCAGAATCCTTTAACTAATCGGATGTCGGCAGGCGCTGGATTTAGTGATTCTGTTCAGATGGCAACTTATAATATGTATAAATGTTTTTCTAGCCTTCTGGAGGAGTGGGTAACAAAAAGCATTAAAATACTACAAGTTATCATCCCAAATGGTGGCTTACCCATGAACATCAATGCTTTTGCTAATAAGCTTATTCGTTCACACAACTCGATTTTCCAAACTTGTGAGATGAAGCTTTCCAGAAAAATCGACCCTCGAACTGATGACTATGTTACATATATGCAGAGTTATCGAGGAGAAGATTCTCTTGATTGCGAGATTGCTTTTATTAATGATACAGCAACTGCATCTGGCAGCACTGCGGAAGCGGCTGCAAGTGTAATCATCCATGGTTATAAGGATATGGCGATTCAAGGATCAAAACAGATTAAAGTGATTTTCTTCTTTACCATCTGCGGGAGTAAAGAGGGCTTGGTAAGAGCATACCAAGTTTGTAAGCAGGCTGGCGTAATCTTTATTCCAGTGTTTTACAACGCCATCTTTGAAGTAGTAGATGACAAAAACATCCTTCCTTTTATCCGTAGACAAACTGATCTTCCTCTTGCCAATAATACCAGTATTACAACAGCAGCTATAGCTTTGCTGGCTAAGCGAATTTACAATAGCTTGCCTATGTGTGCTGTAGGTGATACTGGAAATCGTCTTATCAAGACTACAATCTACTTTATTGAAACGTTGCTGGAAATTCTTCTTATTGAGAAATTCAAGGAGAATTTTGACGGTAGGACAATAGATCTTGATCAACCAGAATGGTCAAGAGCGAAGAGAATGTTAGCTAGCGACGAGCTAGTTGATATTACGTGGCATTTTTATGAAATCAGTATGGAAATTCACCATATTAAAGAAGAATTTCATTTGGAGAGAACTCAGCAAAAAATGCAGATAGAAAAAATCGAAGGTGGTTTCCTTCTCTATCTGAATAGAGCTCATGTTTTGATAAATCAGGTTCTTGAAAAAGAACGATCCATGAACCCAATCTTGGCAAATATTGCCTCGTTAATTGGGTAAATAAAGCGAACCCCCGGGTGCTGAAAGGCACCCTCTTTTTTATCCTCTTTACAATTATAACGTGTGGGTTATAATTAAACTACTATCACAGTTTATAAAATCCAAATAACAAGTTCCAAATTTCAAATAAATTACAATATTCAATAACCCAAAGTATAAGTTTAGGATTTAGAAAATTGTAGTTTGAAAATTATTTGTTATTTGATTAATGTTATTTGTGATTTAATGTAAATATTAAGGAGGAGAGATCTTTACTCCAAAGTTAAAATATCTAAGCCTTATGCTTGGCGGAGTTGTTGCTGTAACCGTTTATTTTGGTATAACCTATGCCGCTGATAAAATTGATATAGCTGATTTGCCATCTGGTGTGCATGGTGAGGAAATTGACGGAATGATTCATCAGGTAGAATATCATTATGGTAGCCCAATGTATTATAACGTTGATGGGATGCTTAAAAATCAATCAGTTGAAACGTATCCAGAAGATATAATCTCATATTTTCCAGATCCAACATTAGGTATTGGTAGTCAAATTGTTATCAAACGCGCCAATGAGGTAATGGTTGTTGATGCTGGTAAAGAAAAAACTTATAGAACGTGGACCAATAATATTGCTCAATTTTTGGTTGAAAAAAATATTGAAGTTGGTGAGATGGATATTGTAAACCCCAATAAGGATCAAAATTTTAGTCAGCTTTTTACTATGAATGATCGAGTGGTGGTAGCTCGTGATGGTCGCGAGGAATCCGTCAGCTGGCGGACAAATCCCGTTGTTGCAAAAATTGAGATTACTCGTGTTGCCGTGACAGAAGTTAAGGAATACGAAGAAATAAATTACAAAACTATTACTCGCGAAGATGCAAGTTTGGAACGAGGTATTATCAAAACCGAGCAAGATGGTAAAAAAGGAAAGAAAGAGTTGGTTTATGAGGTTAGACGCGAAAATGGTGCAGAAGTAAATCGCAAATTAATCAGAACTGAGGTGGTAAAAGAGCCACAAGAAAAAATAGTTATTAAAGGCACAAAAGTGGTTGTCTATGGTACTGGCAAGGCAACTTGGTATAGTTTGATTGGCGGCAACACAGCAGCTCACAATACTTTGCCAAAAGGAACAATTGTGCATGTGGTAAATTTAGAAAATGGCAAATCTGTTGATGTTAAGATAGTTGATCGTGGGATACAAGGAAGCGCAATTATTGATTTATCTGATGACGCTTTTAAATTAATTGCTCCACTTGGAAAAGGTGTTGTACAAGTGAGGTTGGAGAAGATGTAGGATCATGTAACATATAACATGTAGCACATAACATGTATCACATAACATGTATCACGTAGCATGTAGCATGTAGCACATAACATGTAACATGTAACACAAAAACTGAAGAATCAAAGAAAAAAAATTGACAGATTGGGGTAAGAGAGCTAGAATTATTGTATAAAAAGAAAGTATGATACTTTCTTTTTGAATATGAAAAAATTGTGAGGTTACAGACATGAGCAATGGGGTGAGTAATAACCCCTGTTTTTTTATCAAAAAATAACCTATAATACAATTAATGGATTTAACGAATTTGGATACAATAAAAAATATTATTAAAGATAATCGTCTTTGGCCTAAAAAAGGTTATGGGCAAAATTTTTTAATCTCTAGAAATGCATTGAATATAATAATTGAAAGTGCGCAAATTACGAGTGATGATACAATAGTAGAAATAGGGCCAGGACTTGGAACATTAACTCAAGAATTAGCTAAAAATGCTAAATTAGTTTTAGCGCTTGAATCAGATTATAATTTAGTAACTTATTTAAGAAAATATTTTAAAAGTGCTAAAAATATTAAAATTATACATCAGGATGTATTAACGTATGACTTAAGACTAATGACTAATGACTATAAGCTGGTTTCAAATTTGCCATATAATATTAGCTCTCCAGTCATTCGTAAATTTCTGGAGTCGCAGATTAACGCGGATTTGGATACTGACGCGGATCAACGCGGAAACAATAAATTACAATGTATGGTTTTAATGTTGCAAAAGGAAGTAGCAGAGAGACTTACAGCTAAACCTGGTAGTGCAGATAGAGGAATATTAACTGTGATGGTAGAATTATTTGGAGGAGCTGAGATCATTGAAAATGTAAGTAGAAAAAGTTTTTATCCAATTCCAGATGTTGATTCGGCGATTATTAAAATTAACATAAATACTAAAAAACTAAAGAACTCAAAAATATTAGATACAAAAGCGTTGATGCAATTTGTTAAAATTGGGTTTAGCCAAAAGCGCAGACAGATTCACCACCCACTAGCAGATAATTTACACTTGCCCACTGATCAAATTAAAGATATACTTAAATCAGTAAATATTGATTTGGTTTTAAGAGCTGAGGATTTAAATATTGATCAGTGGATTAGTTTATATAAGAAAGTTTTCAATTAATTGAGAAGGTGATATTTAGTGGCACATAGTGATACGTTGTGATGTTTTGTCACATAAAATTTATCACATTGTCACAATTAGTCACAGTTTATTTGGAGGATTATGTCTACCCCACCATTAGAGGAAAAAATCAAAAAAGGTTTTGTTAAACACGGAAAAGATATTTCTGGAAGTACTAGCAATGTTGGCAAAGAGTTTATTAAAGCGGGTAAGGAGATTAGCAAAGGTGTTTTTAAAATTGGCGAAGCCGGACTTGAGGCGAGCATGGCTGTTGGCAAGGGAGTCTATGGGGTTTCCAAAGCTACAGTTGGAGCTGGTGTAGCAGTAACTAAGACTGCTATTGCTATGGCGACTTTCCCATATCGTAGGAGAAGAAGTGTTAAAGATTACTTTTGGAAAGCAAAAGGTGGGGTAATAACTGGGGCTGCTGATAATGATCCAGCTGGGATTGCAACTTACTCACAAGTTGGAGCTTCTACTGGTTTTTCATTACTTTGGTTAGCCATAATTACTACTCCCATGCTTATTGCTGTAGAGGAAATGTCGGCTAGAGTAGGCGTTGTTGTCAAAAAAGGATTGAACACCGTTATTCGTGAAAAGTTTGGTATGGGTTGGGCAATGTTTGCTGCATTAATATTAGCGATTTGTAATATTGCAACTCTTGGAGCCGATTTAGCTGGTATGTCTGCAGTATTAGGTATGATAACTGGTGTTAGTTGGTATTGGTTTTTAATACCCATATCACTTTTAATTTTATATGTTTTGATTAAGGGTAAATATTCAACAATTAGTCGATTTTTATTTTTAGTCACTCCATTTTTATTGCTCTATGTAATTACGGCTTTTATTGTTAAACCTGATATCATGGATGTTATTAAGGGTACTTTTATCCCAACTTTTAGTATAAATACAGCAGGATATTTAGCTGCAGCTATTGGAGTACTTGGAACTACAATTTCGGCATATTTATTATTTTGGGAAACTAGCCAAGAAATAGAACAAAAAAAATCTATTGATCATTTGCAGAAAGAGGCTAGAGGTGTAACATTAGGTATGATTTTTTGTAATGTAATATTTTACTTTATCATAGTTTGTACTGGAGCAGTATTCTTTAGTCACGGGATAAACAATATTGAGTCAGCTAACCAAGCAGCAGAAGCATTAAAACCACTAGCAGGTAATTTTGCCTATTTACTATTTTCTATCGGTATATTTACCTCAGGTGTTGTAGCAGTACCAGTTTTAGCAGCATCAACATCATATGTTATATCTGATGCCTTTGGCTGGAATGCTGGTTTAAATCTAAATTTAAACAAAGCTAAAGCATTTTATGTAACGATGACTATGGCTTTTATTGCCGGGGTTTCTATGAGTCTATTTGGATTAAATCCTATGAAAATGTTGTTTTACTCCCAAGTTTTGCAAGGAATATTAACTCCAATTTTATTAGTGTTTTTAGTATTAATCTGTAACGATAAGAAAATTATGGGAGAGTTTACTAATAAATTTAGTGCCAACTTTTGGGGTTGGTTTGCCATAATTCTAATGGGTGGACTGTCAATTTTAATGTTTTGGCAGTTATTAGTAAAATAGTTATTTATTGTTATTCATTGTTGTTGGTAGTTATTCATAGTTTTTGGAGAAAAAAATGGTTAAACCAATAAAGAATTTTCAGGATTTAGAAATCTATCAATTATCAGTAAATTTAGCATTAGATGTTTACAGGTTTTGCGATAAAATACCACAAAAAGAAAAATATAATATTATTGATCAACTCATTAGAGCAACAAGCTCAATTGGAGCAAATATTGCTGAAGGTTTCGGGAGATATCATAAAAAAGAGTTTATACAATATTTATATATTTCAAGAGGGTCTTTGATGGAGGTTTTGCACTTTTTAATTCTTTCAAATAGATTAGGTTACTTAGAAAATAATGAATTATCAAAATTTGATGATAAAATTGTGACATTGGGTGTTAAAATTAATAATTTAATTAATGCTATTAATAACCATAAATAACCATGAACAACTATGAATCACGACATAATAACGGAATTCTATACATTATTGGTACCCCAATAGGGAATTTAGAGGATATCACATATCGTGCAGTTAGAATCTTGGGCAAAGTTGATTTAATTGCTTGCGAAGATACTCGGCATACTAAAATTTTGCTCGATAGATATAATATTAATAAACCATTAGTTTCATATCACCAGCATTCTCAAATAACTAAAATTGATTATTTAATTAATGAGTTAAAAGCTGGTAAAAATATTGCACTTGTGACAGACGCTGGTACCCCGGGAATTTCCGACCCAGGCGGGTTTCTTGTTCAGAAAACAATTGAACAATGTAACCTCTCGACTTCGCTCGAGGCAGACAAAATAACAATTATTCCTATTCCTGGGCCGTCGGCGATAACTACATTATTATCAGTATCTGGTATGCCAACAGATTCTTTTTTATTCTTAGGATTTTTGCCCAAGAAAAAAGGGCGGCAAACCCTTTTTAGAAATTTACTTAAAGCTAGTGGCTTAAAATTGTTCGAAGCAATAGTTTTTTATGAATCACCTCATCGAATAGTCCAAACTCTTAAGGAATTACAACTTTCGGTTGGTAACTATGATGTGGTAATTGGCCGAGAATTAACCAAACAGTTTGAAGAAATTTATAGGGGTAAAATTGGTCAAGCAATAACATATTTTGATCAAAAAGAACCGAGGGGAGAGTTTACGGTAGTGTTGCGTACAACCCCTACGAAATACCAACAAAACGAAATACTAAATTAAGATACTAAAATAATGCAAATAGTTTTCGTAAAAATTTCGTATTTCGTAAATTTAGTATTTTGTAGGAGTAAAATTGAGTACAATTTTAATCAAAAATGCCCAAGTTGTGACAATGAATGGGCAAGATCAGATACTCGATCATGCAAATATTTTAATTGATAATAATATAATTAAAAAAATTAGCGCAGAGACAATTAATGATAAGGCTGACAAAATCATTGATGCTAAAGGGAAGCTTGTTTTACCCGGTTTTATTAATGCACATACCCATGCAGCAATGACACTTTTGCGTGGTTATAGTGATAACCAGAATCTTGATAAATGGCTCGAAAATATTGGTCCGATCGAGGGGAAGATGCAACCCGAGGATGTTTATTGGGGAACAATGTTAGCAATTACTGAGATGATCAAAAATGGAGTAACTTGTTTTTTGGATATGTATTCTCATTTTGGGAGTATCTCACAAGCGATAATTGATTCGGGTATTCGTGGCGTAAACTCATTGGCATTGGTTGATGTTAATCAAGCCGACAAAGTTAATTTGGACGATAAATTGAAGACAATTGTTAGTTGGCATGGTAAAGGCGATCGGCGTTTGACTACTTGTTTTGGTCCACATGCTCCCTATACTTGCTCGGGATTATTATTAAGAAATATTTCTAACCTTGCTCGAAAAAATCATCTTTCAATCCATATTCATTTAGCCGAGACTCGAAAAGAAGTTAGTGACATTAAAAGAAAATATCAAATGTCCCCAGTCGAATTAATGGTAAAGTACGATTTTTTTAGTCAAAATCAAGTAATTGTAGCTCATGGGATATGGCTTGGAGATCGCGACATGACAATTTTTAAAAATAATAAGGTAAGTGTGGTAACTTGTCCAAGCAGTAATTTAAAGCTTAATGCTGGAATTTGTCCAACTCATCAACTCACTAATCATGGAGTAAATGTTGCGCTTGGGACAGATGGTGCGGCGAGCAACAATAGTTTAGATATTCTCGCCGAGGCAAAATTGGCAACATTACTTGCTAAGTATTTTTCATCTGATCCAGCTGCCCTAGGAGCCAATAAGGCTTTAAAAATGGCTACGATAAACGGCGCTAAAGCTTTGGGGTTAGCTAAAGAAGTTGGTTCGATTGAAGTAGGCAAATGTGCTGATTTAATAATTATGGATAATTCAGGTCCTCAATACTTGCCAAACCATAATTTAATTGCTAATATAGTATATGCTGGCAAATCATCAGATACCGAGACAGTGATTGTTAATGGTAAGATTGTTATGGAGAATAGAAAGATTATTGCTTTTGATGAGGAGAAGGTGAAGATGGAATTTAATAAAAGAGTAAAAACATTGTTCAAATAAATTCAAAATTCCAATTTTTAATTTTTAATCAATGTTTTAATTTTAAATTTTTAAACATTTGAATTTTGAGTTTGATCCGCCTCGGCTCGCTCGGCGAGACGGGTTACAAATTTGAATTTTGTAATTTGAATTTAAGATTAGGAAATTCTATAAACAAATTTTATATTACAACAACCATACCGTATGTTAATGCTAAACCTCACATAGGCCATGCTTTGGAATTTGTACAAGCTGACGCACTGGCGCGTTATTATAAGCAACAAGGTGATGAGGTATATTTTTTATCTGGAGCTGACGAAAACAGCTTGAAAAATGTATTATCAGCAGAAAAAGAGGGTATTAGCACTCAAAAACTAGTTGATAAAAATTCTGGTGCGTTTGAAGCTATGAGGGATTATTTAAATTTGAGTTTTGACCAATTTTTTCATACAAGTGGGAAAAACCATTTTATTGGTGCACAAAAATTATGGAGTAGCTGTGATAAGGATGATATCTATAAAAAGAGTTATAAAGGGTTGTATTGTGTAGGGTGTGAGGAATTTAAAAAAGAAGCAGATTTAGTTAATGGCAAATGCCCAGAGCATAAGTCGGAATGTGAAAAAGTAGAAGAAGAAAATTATTTTTTTCGCCTCGCTAATTATAAAGATAAACTATATGCATTGATCAAAGCGGATAAATTAAAAGTTATACCAGAGACACGAAAAAATGAGGTATTATCATTTATTAAATCAGGTCTTGAGGATTTTTCGATATCACGTAGTATTAAACGTGCAAAAGGTTGGGGTGTGCCAGTTCCTGGAGATAAGAATCAAATAATGTATGTTTGGTTTGATGCATTAGCAAACTATATTACTGCTCTCGGATATGGTTCAAAAGATGATAAATTATTTAAAAAATATTGGCCGGCTGACGTGCATGTTATTGGCAAAGGTGTTACAAGATTCCACGCGATTTATTGGCCAGCAATGCTAATGTCTGCAGAGATAGAACTGCCAAAATCAATTTTTGTTCATGGCTACGTGACAGTAGAAGGCGAAAAAATTTCCAAATCTATTGGTAATGTTGTGGACCCCAAAGAAGTTGTTGAAAAATTTGGAACTGACGCATTACGTTACTATCTGTTAAAAGAAATTTCTCCTTATGGTGACGGTGATTTTTCGTGGAAAAGATTAGAAGAGGTTTATAATAGTGAACTGGCTAACGAATTGGGTAATTTGGTCAATAGGGTTGCTAAATTAACTGAAGGCTCAAAACTTAAAACTAAAAACTTAAAAGATATTGAGCAAGAGGAATTACTTAAAATAAAGATTAAAGAATTAGAAAAATACATGAATAATTTTCAGTTTGATTTGGCGATTAAGGAAATTTGGAGAGTTGTTCATAGAGCTAATGAGTTTATTGAAGAACAAAAACCATGGGAACTGGCCCGTTCGACAAGCTCCCTCGAAAATACTCGGGACAGGTCAGGGCAGGCTAAAAAACCAGAGGAATATATTCAGTTGCAATATGTATTAGTTAATTTAGTTCGAGCAATCAATGGAATAGGGGTTTGCCTCGAGCCATTTTTACCAGAAACTGCATTAAAGATACAAAAACAGTTTGCTAAAGATTATTTTGATATTAAATCAGAAGATACATTATTCCCTAGAATAGAAAAATAGTACTAAAATTTAAATATTTTATGTTGCATAATTAGCGTCCAACTTATCTGTGGGTTTTTGTGACTAAATAATCTATATTTTTGA
>CAZXAY010000035.1:0-10713 GCA_964638435.1 uncultured Candidatus Saccharibacteria bacterium
CCAAAATTATCTGATTGCAGTAGAAAAGGTTATTTCGAAAGAAGTCTATTATTTAACTATCCAATAATTAAATGTACAACCTGCTAAAACTCCACAAGCACCAGAAGTGTTAACTCTAAAACTTGTACCATCAACAATTGGATCAACCCACCAATAACCACCAGGGTTAGCTGTAAAGGAGATAAAAACTTTATTTCCAGTATTAACATATGTTGTATTAACTGTTTTAGTAGTGTCACCATTACCTATACTACTTGACCCAGCATAATTATTGACAGTTAGACTACCTCCTAAAGTTATATCTCCTGTCGTACTATTTATTGCTAATCCTCCAACCCCACCAAAAGTCACATTATCATCATCAGTATTTACGGACATATAAGCGTGTCCGTTGTCATCATAAATAGCAAAAGCTGATACTTGATTGACTTTGAGATTTAAACTTGATAAACCACCAGCAGTATCCAAAACTAAATCTCCAGCTGATTGCACTGTTAGATCTCCGCTAGATGTTGACCAAGTAGAAGTAGCATTAGCAGTAATTGTTAGCGAATCGCCGGTTCCAGCCAAAATATTTGTAAAATATCCATTAGCCCAAACTGCTGTGGTATCTCCAAGTGATTCAACATTATCAACTCCAGGCGATATATTGTGACCAGATGGAGCAATAATCAAATCACCAGTACCAACATTTATTAAGGCATTACCATTATCATAGGTAGAAAAACGTGTAAAATCACCACCATCGTCAGAGATTAATACTAAACTTGGATCGGTAACTCCATTAAACATACCTAAATCAGCGTTATTAATTGATGTATCACCTAAAACGAAAACTGGTACATTTGTAGCATCACCCTCAGGTAAAATTAATTCAAATTGGTTAGCATTTGCATCTGCTATTTCCCAAATAAAATTGGCGTCTTGACTAGTACCTAATGAAACAATCTTGTCGTCTCCTAGTAAAATATTATCTTCAAAACCAATAGCAGTATCAGTTACTGATGACAAAATCGGCATTGTACCATCTAGATCTATCCTCAAATTGGTATCATCAGTACCTCCAACCCCACCAAAATCAATCATATCGTCAGTAGTATTAGCAATAGTTTCACCACTAAGAGAAGTCCCACCACCTGAAAGTTTGATTTCTGCAGTATTAAAAACAGTACCATTATTCATATAAATACCATAATCCCATTGACCATTATAGTTTAATCCAACTAAATCCGCATCAGAAACATCAGTTCCATTTAATCTGATACCCATTACCGAAGAATCAGTGTGATCACCTGCAATACCAGTTACGTCAACATTTATTCCACGCGCTCTGCCAGCTGCCAATAGTGCCGTAGTTACATCCAAATTAACATCTATAGCATTAATAAATCCTGTTGTTGAGTTATCTGACATAGTAACATATAATCCTGCCACACCATCAGTAGCTGTGGCAGTAGTAATTGTTAATGCATCTGCTGTGGCAGCAACATTAGAAGTAAATGACGCGCCATCAGCCGCATCTAACGTCACATTAAAATCACTAGTGGTTATATTTAAATCTCCAACTAAAGTTCCCCCAGCAAGTGGTAAATAACTTGAAAATTGAGTCTGAATGGCAGAAGTCACTCCATCTAAATAACTAAATTCAGTACTAGAAACCGCTCCTCCACCAATTTTTGTGGCATCGATTGCTGCAGGTAAATCACCTGCTTCAATATCACCAAATAAAATAGCTGTGGATGATAACTCGCTAGCATCAACCGAATCGGCTCCTAGGTCTGCTGCTGTTATCGCTTCATCAGTAATATTAGCTGATCCAATTGTTCCCACCACTATACTATTAGCAGCAACCGTAACGGTTCCATCACCTGCAACAATATCCAAAGTAACATCACCAGATGTACCACCACCAGTAAGTCCACTACCGGCAGTAACTGAAGTAATATCCCCTCCATCAGACGCAAAATTAACCCAATCTGCGGCAGTTCTTCCATAAAAGGCATCTGTATCAGAATCATAATATACATATCCTTCTGTTGCTGTACCATCTGTTCTTGGGGTTAAGGCTAATTGAGCAAGATCAGTAATGTTAGTATTCCCCATATTAATGGCACCAGTCATAGTGCCGCCTGATAGTAGCAAATAACTTGAAGCAGTAATGGTATCAGGTATCTGAGCGTCTGAAGCTGAGCCACTTAATTCAGTAAAACTAATTCCGTCATCTGTGATGTTAAGTTCAGTTGTACTAGCCGTTAGCCCATCTAAAATATTTAGTTCACCAGCAGAAGCCGTAACAGTTGTACCAGCTAATTGCCAAGTACCAGCTAAATTGGTTGTTCCACTAACAGTAAGTGAACCACTCAAGGTAGAAGAATTCGTAACGGATAAATTACTCAAGGTACTCGAACCAACAGTTAGAACACCTGTAGTTTTAATCTCACCAGTAATATCAATGTTTCCTGAATTACCGAGTTTTAAGACATTATTTGCACCAATTCCAGCAGATGCACCACTTAATTTTGATGTATTAATAGCAAATGGTGTGGCTCCGATATATTTGCGAGGTGACATTTCGCTATCACTACCAAATTTTATACCCAAATAATAATCACTGGAACTAAAATCCAGGCTCAAAGTAGTAGTATCACCTAAAACAGTTGAAAAATAACCATTATTTACAGTTATATTCTTAGTTTCAGTCCATAAAGTGGAACCACCTGTTTCTGCATCATAGATGGCAAATCTTACTGAAAGAGTTTTGCTCACCGCATTCCCACTTAAATCTAATAACCTGCCTTGGTAGTTGAGCTTATTAGAAATTGCCTGCGCAGAATTGATTGATAATAAAGTTACTATTAAAATTAAAAGTAAGCTAAAAAACTTTAGCTTAATATTTAAAACCCTGCCCGTTCGACTACGCTCAGGGCACCCTGAGTCTGATCGAAGGGTGAAGAATAAATCACTCACATTCCCTCCCTACGCGTCTACTGACGCCTGGCAGTCCGCCATTCACGAACATAGCCCTATTTAGAACTATTGTTTATCTTCTTCCATTATAATAGACTAGATTATTTTGTAAATAGGATAACTTGACTAGATAAAATCGAAAAGTGATAAATAGTGATGAATTGTGACTCGTTTCGCGTAACTCATTATTCAATCTGTCACGATAAATCACATGTAACCATAAATCACTATATGTCACCATTAATCACAAACTTATTTAAATTATTTTATCGACTATTCCATATTTTTTTGCTTCGTTTGAGTCCATATAAAAATCACGATCGGTATCTTTTTCAACTTTATCTAACGGTTGACCAGTTTGCTTGGCAAGTATTTTATTGATTTGATTTTTAACCCTAATAATTTCCTCTGCCTGAATTTTTATATCTGCTGCTTGCCCCTCAAATCCACCCATAACTTGGTGAATCATAATTTTTGCGTTAGGCAGAGCCAGTCTTTTATCTTTTGCACCACCAGATAACAAAAATGCACCCATAGACGCAGCTATCCCAATGCATATCGTTGAAACATCTGATTTAATATATTGCATAGTATCATATATTGCAAGCCCAGCAGTTACCGATCCTCCAGGTGAATTGATATATAATTGTATATCTTTTTTATCCTCGGAATCCAAAAATAGTAATTGGGCAATTACAGTATTAGCCAACTCATCACTAATTGGACCACCGATAAAAACAATTCTCTCTTTTAATAATCTTGAGTAAATATCATACGCTCGTTCACCAAACTGAGTTTTTTCAAGCACCATAGGTACTAAAACTTGATTTTTAATATTATTCATAAAACCTCATATTATATTGAATTAATCTCCACTAATCTCATCACACTAATGTCACTAATCAATTCGTGAAATTCGTGTAAAAAATTAGTGGGGTTAAACACATTACTTAGTAGCCATCTCAATCAACTTATCCATCGTTTCTTTGACAATTTTTTCTTGTTCTTGTTGAGTCTTAGCGCTCTCCTTTAATAACCCCATATCTCTAGCAATTTCACCTAGGAGTAAACCAAATTTTACCTGTTTTTCTGCTCCCGGAGCAATTTCTTTTCTTAAATCTTCAATAGTCTTACCCATTTTATCCAAATACTGTTGCCAAACTGCACCCATTTGTTGCTGCATTTGAGTAATTTTACGTGAAACTTCTTGCTCAATTAAACTTTCTGGCACATCTAACTTAGATTTCTCAGAGATTTGTTCTAAAATCTCATGTTCTAACTGCGCCCTATAAGTTTGCTCTTTTTCTACTTTAATACTCTCACCAATTGCACTAATTAATTTATCCACACTATCATGACCAAATTTTTTACTAAAATTTTCATCTAGCTCTGGTAATTCTACATCTCTAACTGCATTCATTTTAACTTTAAAATCTACTTTTTCCTTACCTGCTGACGATTTTACCTCGAGATTAAATTCTTTTTCTTCCCCCTTTTTCATATCAACAAGCTCATCCTCAAAACCAGGGACTAATACCTTTTCTCCAAGAATAAGTGGATAATTTTTACTTTGTAAATTATCTCTTTTTACACCTTTAACCGACCCATCAAAATCTATTTCAATATTATCACCCTCTTTAGCACCACGATCAACCCCGGTAAATTTAGCCGATTGATACCTTAATCTTTTAATAATCTTTTCTATCTCTTCTTTAGTGACTTCGCTATTAATTTTTAGTTTTTGATTTTTCCCTCGACTCGAGCTCGGGACGAGAGTAATTTTTAGTTTTTTATACTCTCCTAGCTTTATCTCTGGCATTAAATCAACCTCGGCATCAAAAATAAAATTCTCATTTTCACCAAATTGTTTAATATTGACTTGAGGTTGACAAATTGGTACAAGTTTCTCATCCTTTACGGCTTGATAATAAATTTGAGGTAAGGCGATATCTAAAGCTGTAGAATTATAGCGGTTTAATCCTACTGATTCAATTACCATTAACTTGGGGGCTTTACCTTCACGAAAACCTTTAATATTTACCTGATGAGATAATTTTTTATAAGCCTCGTCAAAATATTTTGTCAAATCTTCTTTTAAAACCTCTATCTCCAATTTTACTTTTGATTTGGGCAATTTTTCACATTTTATTTTCATAAAACTCCTATTTCAATTTTAATAACAAGTTTTTCAAACAATCTCAAAATTAAAATCTAAAAACTGGAAGCTTTCAACAGTAATTTATAGTTTTTCACTTTTAACTTTTAGTTTATTAATATTATCCTATCATATAATATTTTTTTTGACAAGAAAAAAGTCGCTGTTATTTACAGCGACAACGTTTCCTGGCCAAAATTATTCTAGCTCTTTTGTGCAACTCCAACAGCCAGCGACGTGTAAAGCTGCCTCTTGAACCCTCTCGAGATCAAGATAACTTGTTCCTTTCTGTTCGTCCTCGATGTAAGCCCGTACTATCGGGCTACCACATCCCAATCTTGGAATCTCGTTTTCGTCTCCCTTGACTTTTTCCCACATATTTTTACCCATTTTGCTCACTGCTCCCTTCCTTGTTTTTCAATCTAAATTAGACTTTTATCCATTAAGAAGTATCCCAGTAATTTCTCCATCTGCAATCAATACTTTGGTATCTTCCTTGAGTTTGTAGATGGTAAATTTAGCATTACCAACTTTCATTTTAATAAAATTGATGGTTATGTGGATTTGCAATAAATCCTTCAAAGTCACTGATCCATGAAATCTAATGCATTGCTTACTTAATTGACAGAATCCTCCACCAACACATAGACTGAATAATGCTGCAGCAGCTTGATTAGCACATTCACCGATCAAAACTCCAGGCATTAAAGGGTCACCAGGAATATGACCAAGACGCCACCAGGAATCTTCAGGAACTCTATATTCAGCAGTAATAGCTGAATCTTTAAATTTTGAATTATCAGTAATTGAATAGTCAGTTACTCGATCGATGTACTGACACTCAAACCTTTGAGGGATCAAATCATTAAGACGACCACCTTTAATAGGAAGCTCTAGGTTACTCATAACAAAATCCTCCTTTATAAATTTTATTCCAATTTCAAAGAACACTATTTTTCTAGCACCACCCAACCTCTACGATCGTGTTTTTTTGACCTCAATGGTGCTAAATATTTTTTTGGATTTTTTATAAATATCAAACTTACATAGTGTGAATTAGCTTTAACCTGCCAAAAACCATCTTCGGTGCATAATTCTTGATTATATTCCCTGCGTATCTTACCAATTGCCTCAGCGTTTAACCCCTCATAGTATAAAACATTATCAACCTCAAATTCACCTATAATCATACCACCAGATTGTTTTAAAAAAATAATATCACCCTTTTTAACTATACCATAAGGCAATATCCTATCAATACTAAACCTACCCTCCACAGTTTTTTCACCAGACAATATCTTCTCGATATAATTACCAACAAAAATTGCTAAATGTTTAGTCATATATTTATAAATTAAATTACAAATTACAAGCACCAATTAACAAATAATTTTTTAAAATCCAAATTCTAAACTATTTCGAATTTTGTAAATTGAAATTTGGAATTTATTTGAAATT
The DNA here is from genome assembly GCA_964638435.1 of uncultured Candidatus Saccharibacteria bacterium. GTDB lineage: Bacteria > Patescibacteriota > UBA1384 > JAMDBS01 > CAZXAY01 > CAZXAY01. The sequence continues at coordinate 6,581 of CAZXAY010000035.1, forward strand.
TGGAATTTGTTATTTGAAATTTGTTAAGGTAACTCACACTTCACACTATCACATTATCTAAAGTTTGTAAAGATGTGGAGCATATTCTAAACTTTTTTCTATTTGAATACGTGTTTGTAAATTTGTCTGAGCACCATATTGTTCGATTACACGAGAACTATTAATTATCCCCCATCTTAGAGCCTGACCAACGTCACTATTTTTAGCATAATTAGCCAAAAAACCCGTTGAAAAGGCGTCACCTGCTCCAGTTGGATCAATTAACTTTTTAGTAGGAAAAATTTTAATCCCAAATTGGTTATTATCATCGCAGCTATAGGCACCATTTTTTCCATCGGTAACAACTACAATTTCAGGCCCATAACTTTTTAAAACAAGCAACAATTTTTTAATTTCGACAAATTTTGACGAAACAGTTAGATCAATCGCTTCTTGTTTGTTAAGTATTATCAACTTAGCAACCTTAATAATTCTAAGCAAATCTGATTTACCTTGCTCAATTTGTCTACTACTGGGGTTAATGGCAATTTTAACATTTTTCTCACTAGCTAATCCTATTAAATTACTATAGATTCTCGAAATCTCGTTAACTGCCGGACCAAGATAAATCCAGTTAGTATTAATATTTTTGGGAATAACAGTTTTATGATAGTCTTTAAAACCACGATAGACAAAGATAGTTCTCTCGCTATTAAAAATTACAATAATCGAGGCGCTAGTCATCACGCCTTTATATTTTTTTAACCAAGTAGTTGCAACATTTTCTTTTGATAACTCGCTAATTATCTCATTTGCTACCACATCATCACCCACTGCACCGATCATAGCAGTTTTTAAACCAAGCCTACTGAGCCCAACAGCCACATTAGCTGCACTTCCACCTATGCCATAAGATATCTCATCAACTGAGATTTTGTCCCCATGCCGCAAACAAAGACTTTCACCATGCATATTAATTTGCAACGAACAAAAATGCGTGCTACACGGTTTTATAAAAGTATCTTTAACCGCATCTCCAATTGTAATTACATCATAAGCCATAATGTATCCTTAACCACTAATCTTATAAAAATAATCTTAAATGTAAAATCTAAAAACTAAAATCCAAATCTTAAATCTTAAAACTTTTTACTTTTTAGTTGTGGTTTGTAGTTTTTCGTTTTAAGTTTTTAGTTAATTTATTATCCGAGGTTAGATTACCTTATATCTTTCCCCCGCTGCCAAACAACTGAATTTTCTCCTCAACAACTTTTTGCATTTCATCCATAGAATATTTTAATATATCTCGCATGTCGTTTGATGTAGGATTTTCCTCTAAACCTTTTTTAAAACCCTCAATAAAGGCCTTGCGAATTTCAGTATGAATATTAATTTTACAAATTCCCGATTTAATGACTTTTTTGATTTCGTCATCAGAGACGCCAGAACCACCATGCAACACTAATGGAACATCTACCTGATTTTTAATCCTATAAAGCAAATCTAAATCTAAATTTGCTTTTACACCGTGAGAACTACCAATTCCTACAGCAACATAATCAACATTAGTTTTGTCTACAAACTCTTTAACTCCGACTGGGTTAGCAAAATCGTCTGGGTTTGACGAAAGTTTACCAATTTCACCCTCAACATCAATAGATTTAGAATGCGCTAAATCTACTACTTCTTTAGTCAAAACAATATTATCGGCTAATGACAAATGGCTACCATCAATCATTACTGAATTAAAACCTAAATCAATACATTTTTTGATCATTTCTAAGGTTTTACCATGATCAAGGTGAATTGCTATAGGCAAACCTGACATTTGTGCTGCCTCACGAGCTAATGCCGCAATATATGCTAAGCCAGCGTAGTTTATTGAACCTTCAGCAATTTGCAGAATCAACGGTGATCGCAACTTTTCTGCTGCAACCATAATAGCCTTTAAAGTTTCAAGGTTTGAGATATTAAATGCCCCCACGGCATAACCTTCGCGCTGTGCTTTAAGCAGCATATCTTTAGATGATGTTAGCATGTACCTCCAAATTAATAATGTTTTTATCTCCACTAATCTTGTTCCACTAATATCACTAATCATTCGTGAAATTCGTGTAAGTAAAATTAGTGGAAGTTAATTCATACTATTCCAACGCTTCTAGTCCTGGTAATTTATTACCAGCTAAAAACTCTAATGTTGCTCCGCCACCAGTAGATACAAAAGTAAACTTATCAGCTAATTTTAGTTTATTAACCTCGGCAACAGTATCTCCACCGCTAATTATTTTAATTGCCTTTTTATTCTTTGCAACTAATTCTAAAATTTTATGAGTTCCAAGAGCAAATTTGTCTGATCCAGAAGATGTTAAACCCATTGTACCATTTATAAAAATCATCTCTGCTTTTTCGATATACCGAGAATATTGTTCAACAGTTATTTTACCAATATCTAGTACCTTACCTCTCTCCCAAACCAAGTCTACTGGCAAAATTATTTTTTTTGAAAAATCATGCATCAAATCATCAGCTACATCTATTCTATCTTTTTCTACAATTGATTGAGCTAAATCAATATTTCGTGATGCTAAGAAGGTATTCGCCATTATACCACCTAGTAAAAAGAAATCAACTTTTTTTATTAAATTTTTTAAAACTAATATTTTATCTTGTATTTTTGCCCCACCTAATATCATTATAAAAGGTTTGGGTGGGTCAAGCATTAATTTTGTGAGTTGCTCGATTTCTTTTTCGACTAACAACCCTGCATACGACGGTAGTATTTTCGATATCTCTGAAACTGAACATGAAGCATGATGAGCCGTAGCAAAATCGTCATAAATAAAAATATTTCCTAATTTTGATAGTCTGCGAGCTAGATCCTTATCACATTTTTGTTCACCTTCTAAAAATCTTAGATTTTCCATTAAAAACAATTTATCAGATATTTTATAAGCAGGTAACTCAAAACCATCTAGATAAACTAACTCGAGATTGTCACTATTTATCTTGAGCCAATTAGCTAATTTTTTGGCCATTGGCTTCATTACTAGCTGCGGATTACCGCTAATAATTCCTTCTAACTTTTCTCGAGATCTAATTACTGGGCGTCCAGCGTGCGACAATAATATTAATCTTTGAGCTCCGTTACCAATTATATTTTTAATACTCAAAATAGCAGCTTTAATCCTATTATCATCAATAACCTCTCCGTTGGAATTTAATGGTACATCAAAATTTATTCTCATTAAAATATTTTGATCTTTAATTAAAGTGTCCTTTAGAAATTTCATTATAATCCTTCGTGACTAAATATTATCCTCTTTAATTTTATATTAATGTGAATTATAATAAATGTAAACCCTTAGTATAATATATTAGATTACAAATGAACTATACAATTACCAAAGATAATTTTATAAAGCAGATCTTGATCTGGCAAAAAGAATATAATATTTTTAGCTGTAAAAAAGGTAAAGATGGTTTTATTTGGGAGGAAGTTGATATTAAAAATTTTAGTATGCAACCATTAATTTCTATAATTCCTCCAACAAAAAAGTTCTTTTTACCCAACAATGAAATATTATTTAATTTTGTTTTTAATAAAATTATTATAAAAGAAAATATTAAACCTTTAATTTTATTAGGCCTATCGGGCCTTGATCTCAAAGCGATTTCCCTTTTAGACAAAGTATTGGCAAATGATCATTATTATCAAACAAACCGCCAACGATCAATAACAATCGGAGTTGGGTCACAAATATCTGATGAAAAATGTGATATTTTTATTCAAAATTTAATAGATAGTTATCAGATAATTATTAACAGTGACAAAGCTCAAAAAATAATCTCTAAAAATCTTTATCATAAAAATCCAGATACTTTTTGCAGTAAAATAAAGATTACAGATCCATTATTTTCTAATCAAGAAAAATTGGTTAAAGCTATTAAAGCAAGTATAAATGATAAAATTTGGGATGAATTAGCTGAGACTTGTTTGGGCTGTGGGATATGCTCTTATGTTTGCCCACTATGTTACTGTTTTTCTCTTGAAGATCAAATAGATTTGGATAATAAAATATGTAGTAAGGATTGCCAATTTTGTAGCGGTAGCAGAGTTAGGAAGTGGGATTCTTGCATGCTACCCCACTTTAGTC
>CAZXAY010000036.1:0-581 GCA_964638435.1 uncultured Candidatus Saccharibacteria bacterium
TCGGTCCTAATCTGCTATGGGCGTTGAATTTTGAGGGAATCTTTCTCTAGTACGAGAGGACCGAGAAGGCCGAACCTCTGGTATATCAGTTGTCTGAATCACAGGCATAGCTGAGTAGCCACGTTCGGGAAGATAAGCGCTGAAGGCATATAAGCGCGAAGCTTCACCCAAGATTAGAATTCATAGACTCGTTGTAGACTACAACGTTGATAGGCTTTAGGTGTAAGACCAGCAATGGTTTTAGCCAAGAAGTACTAATCAGTCAATTTTAACCTTACAACTATCAAGTTACTGAGAATATAATGGCGTCCGCCAAAGTGATATCTAATTGCAAATTTCTATAATTAGAATATTGCAAGAGATTGAACGACGGTGGGCAACTATCAAGTTACTGAACCTCCGCCGAAGGCGGAGATGTATAAAATTCGAAGCACTAAATTCGAAATACGAAACAATTTATAATTTTCTAAATTCGAATGTTTTAAATATTTATTAACTTGAATTTTGAATTTGTTTTGAGTTTCGATATTCGAATTTCGGATTTAGATTTGAATAATCAGATCTATCGCAGATGACACGAG
>CAZXAY010000036.1:591-9841 GCA_964638435.1 uncultured Candidatus Saccharibacteria bacterium
CTGCGACGACCTGGTGGTTCTAGCCCCAGTATAACTATTTTCTGACTTACAGAATTACATTCTGTCACGTCAGAAGCATAGTATACGGGGTAAACTCCGGGGTCACACCAGTATCAGAATAAAAAATTCATTTACGATTCAGTATAGTGTCCAGGTGCTTCTTGCGAGGTGGTCACACCTCTTCCCATTCCGAACAGAGAAGTTAAGCACCTCAGCGCCGATGGTAATGCAGCCGCAAGGCTGTGTGAGAGTAGGCCAGCGCCTGGACTTTGTACTGAATTTTTATTTAATACGGGATTTCACATTCCGACCTGAGTTAAACATTTCAGCGCCGACCTGTCCGTCCGAAGCTCACACTGTAATAACAGAACGAAGTTCGTTTTACAGTAAGTGTGTAGGAGGATGGCAATGCCCCGACATAACGTCGGGGCGAAATGGGACATTTATAACGTCGGGGTGTAAGAGCCGTGCCCCGTATATGACGCTTCTGACCATAACACTACGAAGTAGGTTTGACAGAAAGGAGTTATACTGGGGTAGACCGCTGCCGGCTTGTCCCGCTAATAACGTACTGTCATAACACTATGTAATAGGTTTGACAGTAAGGATTTTGTGGGGGAATATCAAAAAATCATCCTTTATAGGGTGATTTTTTGTTGACAAGAATAATTCTATTTGCTATACTTAGGTATCTTTTCGAAAAGAAATATTTTGAGAGGTATTCTTTTACAAGTAAGGATGTGGTAAGAAATGTCTAAACCGGTCAGGTTTATAAAGGGTCAAGAAATATTGGATTCCTTAAAATCAATTTCTGAATTAATTTACGAAAACATGATGTGGTATGTTAATATGGAAAAAATCACATCAGACGCAGATTTGATGGTAAGAATAACTAAACTTCTTAATTTACCTGAAGAAGTTGGCGAATTTGAACTTTGGGAGGCATGCCATAATTACTTAAATAATAGAATAATGGCTTAAGACATCAGTTTTATTCAATCGTTAGACAATATGAACTAGGGGACCGTAGAAGGAATCAAATATGGATAAACAATGATAAATACATAATTTCGACTTTGGTTTTTATTTCCCATAAGTGCGATGAAAATGTAAGACAAAGAATAAAGGAGCATTTAATTTTAGTCAGAAAAGTTTCGCCAATTATTTATGATATTTTGATAGCGACGGTAAGAGATGTTTTTATTCACCTAGGAAGCATTCCTGCAAGATTAGCTAATATTTTGTCAATTGATGGATGACAACGATAGCAATCAAAATCGAGGAGGTGAAGGCTGAGTTGGGAATTTAGGAAATATGAAGATGGGAGGAGGTGAAAAGAATGAGTGTTACGGCTAAGACAAAACCTCTTATGAATATCGTCTACATCAGAGTAGGACAATGCTTTCTTCATAAGGGGGAAGTATATATAAAAACAGAGCCGTTCGGACTTGTCGCGAGTATGTTTCAATATGTGAATCTGATGACGAAGAAACCAGTTGAAACCTTGCGTGCCGATTGTTCACTACAAGAGCTATATGTAGAAATTATCTCAATGCGCAAAGCAATTCAACTGCTTACGCAGGCGATAACAGGAAAGATATAAATCCGCACATTGTGAGGTGGTCACTCAAAAGAACGAGTGGCCCTTTTTATTTTGAAAAAACTATTGACCCCAGTAGTAATAATTTGAATTCTCCACTCTGATTATCCATCCGTGTTCCGATTCATATTATACTACGGGGTCTGCGTTCGTCTCGAAATATATTTCGGGGTTCACTTGACATAATGTAAAGTATGCTTTACACTTAAATCAACGGTCTACTAATATACTAATATTACGAATGTACGTATTGGAATTATTAGTACATTAGTATCCGCCAGCTGGCGGAATTCGTAATTTAGTAGACAACACGGAGTTGTGATGACTTTTAAAATCATCTGTAAAATAAAAAATTTAAGACACGATAAGGATCTGACGCAAGAGGATTTGGCAGAAAAGCTTGGTATTAGCCGTCAGTCACTTATCAATTTAGAGCAAGGTAAATGGTTACCATCGCTTGATTTAGCATTAAATATTGCTAATTTTTTTGATCAAACTGTAGAAGAAGTGTTTACAGATTTAGAAAATTTAGAAAAATTAATTAATGAAGCCCGACGCCCATCATTGCATTCAGGGCAGCCGGGTGAACCCGTTCGCTCATTGTTAGAGCAGGCGGGCATGGAGGATAATATGCCAAGAGGACTTATGCCATGGAGACCATTTGGTCTAAGCAGATTTTTTGATGAGGATGTTGATGATGAATTAATGACAGATATCCCGCTTATTAGGTCATCAATGAATGTGCCGGCTGTTAATGTGTTTGAAAAGGGCAATAATGTGATTATAGAGATGCAACTTCCTGGTATTAAAGAGGAAGATGTAAAAATTGAGGTTGCCGATGATCATGTGGCTATTATGGGCGAGCGCAAGCAAGAAAAAGAGGATAAAGAGAAAAACTATTATCGCAAAGAGGTAAGCTACGGTAGTTTTACTAGAGTAATCCCACTTCCCGTTAAAGTTAATTCTGATAATGCTGAGGCTATATTTGATAATGGGATGCTTAGCGTAAGTTTGCCGAAAGCTGAGCAAGTCAAAAGAAAAGAAGTTAAGATTAAAGTTAAAAAACATTAGTAAAAATTACTTTGTGCTATAATGGTTATAGAATAATATTTAGAGCAGGAGGGAAAATGAAATTTGATAAAAGATTTATACCATTAATTTTAGGAGTTTTGGTATTGGCGCTAGGCGCAATATTTGCTGTAGTTGTATATTTGTCACCAGATCTCAGCAATCGATTTTTTGGGATTAAGGCAGACATTGTAGAGGTAAATACTACAAAAGTTTGTATTGACGCGGCCGATAGTATTACTGATAACCAGTGGTCAGTTTTGGCAGATGATTTATATAATAATATTAGTGTGGTTAAGTCAACATTGATCAACTACCAGGAGGACGTACTTGTAAACTCAACGATTCAATTCACGTTAGACAAGGATATTTATTTAGGCGATTTTGTTTGGAATATATATGGTCAAAAATATAATTTAGCAAAATATCCAGAATATGATGACTCTAAATGGGAAGAGGTTAATTTTATTGTAAACTATGATTGCACGACCAAAACAATTACTATTACCGAGTCTGGTAAAAGTCAATTGGATTATGGCACAATTTATTTATTTACGTTTTTTAATCCCGATGAGTTAAATGAATATATTGGGTCATGGTATGGCATCAAAGAATATCAGTTAGGTTTTGTTACCCAGTATGATCCAGCTATGGATACTCCAATATCAGAACCAGTTAAAATCGAAAATGTTAATAAAGAAGTTCCTAAGGATTGCACAGTAGAAGAACCTAAAGCTGTAGAGCAAGCAACTGAGAGAAAGGAAGAGATTAAACAGGAAGAAAGTAAAGCTAGTACTACAAATACTACAACTCAAACACAACAACCTTCAGATACAACGACTAAGACCACAACTAAAACATCTGCTCAAACAAATAAAACTACAACTACTCAGAGTGTAAGTAGCCCAGCACCTGCAACGAGCGAAGTTGCTGCTAGTGCTACACAAACCGAGGTTAAGCAAGAGACAACTTCTTCAACCAACCAAGCTGCTGTAGCTCAAGATTCCATCCAGGATAAAGAACAAGGGTTTTTCCAATATTTATGGTCAAAGATTAGTGGTTTTTTTAGCAAAGTATTCTCTGTTTTTAAGTAAATTAATGTATTTTTGAGTGATTTTTGGTGATTGACAAATTGAGTAGTTTTTGTTATAATATAAGTAATGAATATTAATTATTGTTTTCGATATCATAGATAACGAAAACAGATTTACCCCCTTTGTTTGGTAGACTTAAGGTGGGATTGAGGAGGAATTATGGACGATCAAAATCAAATGCCTATGGATCAAGGTAATGCTCAGACTCCAGTAAGTGATGATCAAAATGTTCAAGCAGATGTTCCTGCTGATACAACTTCTGACGATGCAAGTGATCAAAGTGTAACACCAGCCCCAATGGCTGACGAAGCACCAGTTGTTGAGGAAACTCCTGCAGATGCTCCAGTAGAAGAGGCTCCAGTTGCTGATATGCCTACTGAAGAACCAGCTGCTGAGGAAGCTCCAGAAGCACCAGTTGCTGAAGAGACACCAGAAACACCAGCTGCAATGTAATTAAACTACAATTTGTTAAAAACAAACCCTGCCAATATGAGTGGGGTTTGTTTTTTTTATTAGATAAGATACAATAAGATTAAATAAATCCCAAATATCAAATAACAAATTTCAAATAAATTCCAATATCGAATTACCAAAATTATATGTTGTTTAGAAAATTGAATATTTGAATTTGGATATTATTTGTTATTTGTAACTTGTTGTTTGGAATTTCAATAGTTAGGTCAATTAGGTTAATTAGAAATTAGGAATAATTTGAACTATGAGAGTTATCGCTGATTTACATTTTCATTCCAAATACTCGCGGGCAGTTAGTCCAAAGATGGTGATTCCCGAAATTATTAAATGGGCCAATTATAAAGGTCTTAATTTAGTTGGTTCAACAGATTTTACCCACCCATTGTGGTTATCACATCTCAAGGAAACACTGGAGCCAATTGGTAATGGATTGTTTAAATGCAAAAACCAAATTGGTCCAAAAGTTATGCTTACTACAGAGGTGTCATCAATTTATTCGCAAGGTGGGCGAGGGCGTCGAATACATAACTTAATATTTGCTCCATCATTTGAGACGGTTGAAAAAATAAATAAAAAACTTGGTTCTATTGGTAATTTATACTCGGATGGCAGGCCGATATTGGGTATTTCAGCAAAGGATTTGGTTAAAATTGTGTTGGATATTGACTCAACGTGTATGATTATCCCAGCGCATGCTTGGACACCATGGTTCTCGGTTTTTGGTTCCAAATCAGGTTTTGATACTATTAAGGAGTGTTATGGTGAAATGACCCCATATATTTATGCGATTGAAACAGGGCTATCTAGTGATCCAGAGATGAATTGGCGCTTGAGTTTACTTGATAAAATAACCCTTATCTCAAACTCTGACTCACATTCGTTGCCCAATCTTGGGCGTGAAGCAAACATTTTTGAGGTAGAAAATGATAATTATGATTATAATTATATTTGTGAGATAATTAAGGCCAAAGATCCCAAATATTTTCCATCTACAATTGAGTTTTATCCAGAAGAGGGGATTTATCATTGGGACGGTCACAGGGCATGCGATGGTACTAAATTACATCCCGATGAAACAAAAAAATTGGGCGGGATTTGTCCGGTTTGCGCAAAACCACTTACAATTGGTGTATTAAATAGAGTAAATGAGTTAGCGGATCGCAAAGAAGGATATAAACCAGAAGGGGCGCCAGCCTCAATTCATTTAGTTCCACTTCAAGAGATAATTGCAGAAGTAATCGGTTCACCAAAGTTAAGTCAAAAAGTGCAGGATAAATATTTAGAGCTAATAAATATTTTTGACAATGAATATTCAATTCTGTTAGATAAATCAGAGAAAGAACTAAGTAGTAAATTAGAGTCTAGAATTGTTGAAGGTATAATGAATGTTAGAAATAATAAGGTTCAGGCCATTGCTGGATATGACGGAGTTTATGGCTTAGTTAAAGTATTGAATAATAGGGTTTAGTCGGTTAATAATAAGGTAACAAGCATGCAAGGTTATCTTAGAAAGCCGCGCCCGCAATGCCAGCAAGTTATTTGCTGACTTGCGTGGCGGGCGGGGAGTAATAATGACAAAAAACGGCAGAAATTATTTTAAAATTGCTTTACCAATAATTTTGATATTGGTAATAATCGCGTTGGTTGTGATTAGTAAAAAACCCAATGATGCGTTATTAACAAATTTAAATGATAATATAGAGGTTATGGTAAGAGATGCATCTGTTCAAGATACGCCCAGTACTATTAATACCAATAGTGCTAGTCAAGATTTGGGTCCTGCTACAATGGAAGATTTAGGTGGTACAAATGGATCAGCAAATTTAGATCAATTACTTGATGGTAAGGAAATAAATATAGGGGAGTAATTTATGGATAATAAATATCAAAAAATACAGGAATTAGCTGTTGAGATTTTAAAGCGGGTTGTAAGAAAAGATTATATACTCCATACTTTGACAGTGACTAAAGCTATGGAAATGCTAATAGAAAAAGAAGGGGGAGAACCAGATATTCTAATCCCTGTAGCATTGTGTCATGACTTGGGTTGGCGTGATGTGCCAGAAGAATTACAAATGCCTAATTTATCAAAGGAAGATTATCGTAAGTCGATTGAGCAACATTTAGTAAAAAACCCGCCTGTAACTCAAGAGGTTTTAGAAAAAGCAGGTTATTCACAAAGTAAAATTGACCACATTATCAAAATTATCTTAGCTCATAAATTTGCTGATCCAAATACTTTAGATTTAGAACAAAAAATGCTTATAGATGCGGATACTTTATCGGACGTTTTTAAAGAGCAATTTTATTCTGATGCGAAAGCATATAAAAGAACTCCAGAAGAGATGCTAGAGTTCAGAGGTAAAAATACATATTTTACTAAAACCGCGAATAAGATATTTAATCGAGAACTAGAAGAGAGAAGAAGAGAGATCAAATTAGTGAAAAAATAAATATATAGATCATATAACTTGCCAGAGTAAACTCTAGAATAAGGGCGATAAAATAGCCAATAAGGTGGCCGAGGCTAATTTTTGCTGATGTGAGTAATTTTTTACCACCAATAATCTCACCAATAATTGTGCCCAATATTGGGCAAATGAATATAGAAATTAAACCAAAGGGGCTAAAAACCAAGCCGATAATTATGCCAATTATTCCACCCCACGTGCCATATTTCGTGGCACCCATTTTTTTAATACCCCAAAGGCCGATAAAATAATTTAGTATCATAAGTCCAATAATTAATACAGCCAAAATTGATAGAACTGTTAAACTAATGGCGCTGGTGTATAATCCATATAATACTAAACCCAAAAAAACCATTAACGATCCCGGAATAATTGGGATAATAATTCCAATTAGTCCGATTAGAATTAATAAAATTGAGAATGTGATGATGATGTATATCATATAACTTTAGTAGTTAATCAAGAAGATTTATTAAATCGTTTAGTAATTCATTTTTAATCTCATCTGGTAATTCAGTTATTTTATTATCAAAATATTTTTTATCAACCATCCTAACTTTTTTTGATAATTCATTTAATTTTTTTTCAATTTGATTTTTTTCATTTATGCCTAATTCTTTATCCGAGTCAAGAGTTAAACTAATTATAAATAAACGAGTATTAAAACAACTTAACCAAGTAGTTTCTGGGCTTCTTATAAGTTCTTGTGCCATTTTTTCAGGAGATTGATTTATCAAACTTCTAATTTTTTCTAAAACATCTTTTTTTAACTCTTGTTCATTGTTTGGCACAAATTCGTTCATAAATCTCCAATAAATCTATATCTCGGTGTTTTTTTGCCGTTAATAAATATTTTTTCAGTAAATTCCGTTCTTGATCTAACCCATAAGGCGTTTTTACCAAATTTTTTATCATCATACAACGCGCGATAGACAACATTTTCCTCCAGTGTTTCGCTATCATAAGCAATTCCTATTACTTGATAGAACTTGCTTTTATAATGTTGGTATTTGCCGAGTTTAATTTTGGTCAAAATCAGTCTCCATACTTCTTAATCGGTCTAAAAAAGACCATGGATGTTCTTTATCGTGTTTAAAAAGATTTTTTTTAATATAATCAATTATATCGGGATATGATCTAAGTTTATCACTGTCAGTAAAACAAATTGTTTTAGCTTCTCTAATTTTTCCCATTTCTAAGTATTGAATTATATGTTTAATACAACCAACACCACGCCCATCATTTTTTGTTTTTTGTAATTCATCCAGTTGGTGAGCTATTTCTACATAATTTGACTGTTCATCATCTAATGATTCATGATCTTGCATATTTCCTCCAATGATTATATTAACTTAACATTTAACTTTATAATAGCTTCATCATACATTGGTTTGGCGATTTGGCGGGCTTGATCCGAAGAAATTCGATTATAAATATGATCAAATTTGTTCTTGACACTTATTTTGTCAAGATCAGGATTATTAATGAAATGCCCAGTGTTATTTTCTAAAAAACTAATACTGTCAGCATCTTTTAAAAGGTTTTGATCGTCATTACCGCCAAATTCGTGGTTGGCAACTAGCATTTTTATTCTTGTTATCGTTTTTTCACCAACATTTTCTTTTTTAAGAAATTCTGTAATTACTTGAGCCGATTGATCCATGTGTTTTTGAAGAATTTTTTTATCGAGTGAACCTTTAACCCAATTGCCATAAACTGCTCGCTCTACATCGTGAGCAACACCAGCAATTAAAAGTGCCTCGTCTGCATTAGGTTTCAACTTTTTAATCCAATAAGTAGTTCTTTCTAAATGAGGAAAACTTTGTGGTTTGCCAGCTTTTTCAAATGATTCTTTAACAAATTGCTCGACTTTTTTATATGATTCAGTCATAAAATCTTTTTTCCTTGTCATTATTTCATTTTTAATATAACATAAAATTAGAGGATATTAAATATAAGTTAATAGTTGGAGGTGATATGGAATTAGATTTGGATAATCAAAATCGTGAACAAAATTATAAAAATTATTATATTTGTTGGATAAGTTTCTTGAAAAAGTATATTGTTGTTAGTATTGTCTTATTTATTTTATCAAATATATTTGTTGTTGATTATTCAAAATTAATAGGACTAGTTTTAATATTTATTGGGCTGATATCATCAGATTTGATTGGTTTTAGGTATAGGATTCATACTTTTAGTTCAGTTAAATCTGCGGCATATTCAAGTGGTAACAATTCACTGGTTTGGAACACTTTTTCGATTATCAGCAAAATAATAATTTTTATTTTTATATACATAATATACAAAAATATGTTTTAAATATATTATAGCAAAATATGCCGGAATTACCTGAAGTAGAAACAATTAAAAGACAATTAGACCAGAAAGTGGTTGGGTTCGTGGTTAAAAATATCGAGGTCAAAAACCCACGATCTTTTTTAGGTAATCCAAAAAGGTTATCCGGTTTAGTGGTACAAGGGGTAAGTAGAAGAGCTAAAATGATCATTATCAGTCTATCTAAACCAACCTCCACCCACGGG
>CAZXAY010000037.1:0-9777 GCA_964638435.1 uncultured Candidatus Saccharibacteria bacterium
AATCTTTATAAGTTGAACCCTGGACGATACCGAACAAAAGAGATTTATGATTTATGATTTTAGATTTATGATTTATTTGCCCCGCAGGGGTCTCAAGCCTGTCGAGAGATAATTTGTAATTTGTAATCTGTAATTTTTCCCAATAATCAGCTGCTTTTTTTGCCCATTTATGGGTTAGATTCATAGTTTCTAACGCGCGTTGACGTGTGGCAGGAAATTCGGTGCAAACGTCTAGTACCATCATAATGTCTGATCCTAAATTACGCTGAATATCAATTACACCCTCTGGAGTAAAAAAATGTTTGCTCCCATCAATATGTGATTTAAACTCTACCCCATCGTCCAGAATCTTTACAAGATTCGATTTTAGATTTTTAATTGTAAATTTGTTTTTGAATTTTGAGTTTTGAGTTTGATTAAAAATTTCAAATTTGAATTTTGAATTTAGGACCTGTTTGTCATTTGATATTCGGGATTTGAAATTTTCATAGTTCTCTCCTAATGAAAAAACTTGGTATCCCCCGCTATCAGTAAGTATCGGTTTATCCCATTTTATAAAATTATGTAATCCGCCAAACTCTTTATTAATAAACTTGTCATTAGGCCGTAAGTATAAGTGGTAAGTGTTACCAAGTATAATCTCTGAACCCAAATCTTTAAGCTCATCAGGACTAACAGATTTTACACTACCAAGAGTACCCACTGGCATAAATACTGGAGTATTAATTTTGCCATGTGGAGTCTCTAGTACTCCCAACCTGGCTTTTGATTTTGTAGATTGTTTTGATATGTTAAAACTCATGAATGAATCATATCATATTGTAAGGTTAAAAAGAAGCCCCTCGTTGTAGACAAAAATATTTATAAAAATCAAAAATATTAAAAACTGCCCGATTCACCTTGACAAAATGGTGTTTTTTATGGTACAATAACCTGTTTAGTCGTTAATAAATATATTAACGATAATGAACTTTGAAAAATAGTTAATAGTTAGCAAATTACAATACGAAAGGATGTGAATCCGGTCATTGGTACTCGGAAATTCATGAGATGAAAGGAATGTAAAAACAATGAACGAGGCAACCTTAGCGAGATACCGTTTAGCCGAAATAGTCGGAAAAACGGTAGAAGAAGAATCCGGGATATTCATCAAACTCTCTGAATACACAAAAGGAGAGTTTGAAGAATACACAATCTGGAAAAATGGATCTCCAATCCAGAAAGTGATCTCGGACAATGAGTACTTCACATTTGAGGAACTCAAGAACAAAACCCTGGCAGTTCTCCAGACTGCGCCTCCTCAAACTACGACTCATCCCCAGACCCCATCGCCCAACTTCGTCCAGACTTCTTCAAGCAAAACCAGCCAGAAAAGCATCGTCAGCATTTTGATGCTCATCACGGCCTGCTTAGTGCGAGCTGAGAACATCTCAGGCATAGGCCTCAACCGAGTCTGGAAAGGGATCAACGAAGCACAAGGCAGCTACCTCAAGTACTTCTTCAATGGCTTTATGGAAATGATCGACCGGATCAGGGAGATCAAGGCTGTTGCCTCATACTTCGTGGAACATATCAACTCCTTCCTCGCGGAAAACGGATTCACAATCCAGCTTCGCAAGGACAACAGCCCCGGAGCCTTTTACGTCGCCGCGATCATCAAGATCAAGGAAACGTGGCTTAACAAAGGCAAAAAGGTACAGATGAGAGCCAAGGATGGCCAGAATTACCCGGCTGTAAAAATGAAGGAAGAAGTCACTTTCTATCAGCTTCCCAGCTATCAGGAACCTGTAGCCTCCTTTGAGGCCACCAATCGGGACCGCATCTGCATGATTAAGTCACCTTGCCCCGAAGGCCAGCTTGACTTGACTGCGTGGGTAATCGAAGCTGCTCGTCAAATGCGACCAACCAGAACTCAGTATGAAGGTCTAATTTTCCCGATGGTAGACTTGCGCCAACAAGAAAATCTCTACTGGCTACTCGGCATGCACACTACGGGGCAAGATGGCAAACCGGCCATAATCACTCAGGCATTGGCCGAAGTCGTCCTAAAAATGAACGAATCTGGCTGCCTCGCTGCCGCTGCCGTAGCACTAGGAGTAAGTCGTGGGCTCGACTTTTCCAGAGGGGAACCATATCAGATGAATGAACCGTTCCTGTTCTGGATCGATCGTCCTGGCATCGGTCCCATCTTTATGGCTCACATCTCTGAAGCGGACTGGAAAGAGCCAGCCAATCTCGAGATGTAATCTCTGACCCCGTACGCAAGCACATCAAAGCCGCCCCTTCCAAAGGGCGGCTTTTTCTATATATTTAATCTTATTTAGTTAAATAACAGATTAATATCCCCAGTAACACGCTATAGCGTACTAAAAGGGATATTGATAAATTTTATTAATATAATAAAAACGGCCTGCAATGAGTGCAAGCCGAACGAAATCGAACTTTTCTGAAAAATTTATTTATTTGATTGAGGCGGAATCAAAACCCCGCAATGAATCATAACAACAAGTTTGTCCTTGATATCAGGAGCATACTCACACACTTTGTCTCCTTTTTTCAAGGTAATAATGTATTTCTTGTTACACTCGTCCCTCATGACAGTCACCTTATCCCAATCGCTTAGGCTAATCTCGACTGAGAGTTTGTTATGTTTATCATCGGGGAAGATATAGAAGCCCGTATTAATACTGATGCGTCTCTTGCCAAAATTATAATCCGGCTTCGGAGCCTGAGAAATCCAAATCTCCTTGGGAATTGCCTCCAAACTCCCCTTGATTGACTTGCCCGACGCCAGAAACACGTAATTGATTGCTGAGATTGTCTTCTCAATTTCAAGGTACTGATTGATATTGAGAGCTCGAAAGGAAAATTTTGGTCTGGTCACCGACTTGGTCAATGCTGTAGCCCGTTTGTTCTTTGGCTTCCGCTTGAGCCATGAACCCTACCATAAGTAGCACGGTTAACAAAATAACTATCCTACCCATTATTACACCTCTTCCTTTATCAAATTAAAGTACTCACTCATAGCATTAACACTATATTAATGCCTCGCCTCTGTCAACAACAAAAAATCTCCTTTTTACAGAAGATTTTTTGTATATTAGCTTTTAATTCGTTCAAATTCGTTGTTTATTCGTTTAATAGATCCTTCGACTATGCTCAGGATTTCGCTCAAGATTACTTAAGCTCAACCTTAGCGCCGGCAGCTTCAAGCTTCTTTTTTGCTTCTTCTGCATCAGCTTTTGGAACATCAGTTTTTACGTCTTTTGGAGCGCCATCAACTAGGTCTTTTGCTTCTTTTAAGCCTAAATCTTGTCTGATTTCGCGAACTGCTTTAATTACAGCAATTTTTTGTGTGCCAGCATCAACTAGGTGAACAGTATAAGATGATTTTTCTTCGGCAGCTTCAGCAGCACCAGCAGTAGGCACCCCGGACATTGCCATCATAGGAGCAGCAGCAGATACACCAAATCTCTCTTCTAACTCTTTTACTAGTTCAGCTAACTCTAATACTGATAACTCTTCAATAGATTTGATTAAATCCTTGAATTTACCGCTTGGAGCAGCTTTCTCTTTTACAACAGATTTAGCAGATTCATTATCTGATTCAGCAGATTTATCTTCCTTTTTTTCTTCAACTACTTCTTCTTTTACTTCTTCTGTTTTCTCTTCTTGTTTCTCAGTTTCTTCGTTCTTTTGTTCTTCAGTTTTTTCATCTTTTACATCATCTGACATATGTATCTTTCCGTCACAATAGTGACTAGGTTAATAAGTGTTAATATTGGTTAAGGATGGTTAATAACGGTTATAACATATATTAACTTTTATTAACTACTATTAACTAATATTAACTTGTTTTTGATTCCTGGTATTGTTTTAACACACTTACTAATCCTCTTAAATTGCCTTTTAAGACGTTAACAAAACCCGATATTGGAGCATTAAGTGATCCAACAACTTTAGCATAAAGCTCATCTCGACCTGGCATTTTAGCTAGAGCTTTTACCTGACTTACATTATAAAATTCGTCATTAACAATTGCACCCAAAATCTCTAATTTCTCGTGTTCCTTGGTAAATTCATAAATTAATTTACTTGGTTCAACTTCGTCTTTGGTAGAAAATGCTAGAGCTAAAGGTTTGGAATAAATTTCCTCATCAATCTTGTAACCAGCATCATCCATGGCTTTTTTAATTAAAGTAGTTTTAATTACTTTATAATCAATGCCTTTTTTGTGTAAACTTTTTCTTAAAATCTGTACTTCATTAACCTTTAACCCTCGATAATCGCTAAAAACCACTGTTTTAACACCAACTAAGCGTGTTTTTAGGTCGTCTAGGATTTGTTTTTTTTGATCTTTAGTAATCATGTGTCTCCTATAATCATGTAGCATGTATCATGTAACACATAACATGAAACAAATTAATAATTATTTTATTAAAAAAATCTGCTCATCGCAGACGAATAAAATAGTTACTAACAGTTAATAATAGTTATTAATGGTTACTAACGGTTATTTAGTAACTGATATTAACAGTTGTTAACTGTTAATAACTAATATTAACCTAGAATAACATTCTCGACAGGATCCCCATGGGGTATTAACAAGCTCACAGCTTTTCCTGTTGTCTGCGAAATCTAGTTTAATCTTACTAAAATAAACTAATGATGTCAATAGATATCGATAAATTGTATTAAACCCCACTAATCTTACCACACGAATTTCACAAAAAATTATATTAGTGATATTAGTGAAAATAAATTAGTGGGGAATTATACTTTATAATTTAACTTTCACCCCCGGCCCCATGGTTGCAGATAGTACAATGGATTGAATCTTACTAACACTGATTGCCGATATAATGGCTCTATAATTTTCTTCAAGTTTTTTATTATCAAAACTAACTTTACCAATCATTTGATGAATATTGCCAGTATCATCTGATTTATATTCAACTCTACCTGACTTAATCTCTTTAAGAGTTTTTTCTACATCAGTTGTAACTGTACCTGTTTTTGGGTTAGGCATCTTACCTTGTGGACCAAGAATTTTAGCAAGTCTGGCAATCTTAGGCATCATTGCTGGAGTTGCCAATAATATATCAAAATCGGTTGATTTATCTTTAAGAATTTGTTCTGCCATCGCTTCGTCAACTATCCCAACCTTAGGTTCCTTACCAATAGAATGTGGTAGTTGCACTGTATTTCTAATCTGTTCTTGCTTGGTTTTTTTAGTCTTTGGAGCAACTAACCTAACATGCATCTCAACTGAAGCATCAAATTTAACATATGATGTTTTTTTAACTAGCTCAAGTGCTTCATCAAAACTATAAAATTTACTTCTATCAACTAAAGCATATTTCTCTTGATATTTTTTTGATCTAATTTTTGGACCTTTAGCTTTGACTTTTGCCGACTTCTTTTTAACAGCAGATGAAGCCCCTCGACTACGCTCGGGGTGAACAGATTCTTCATTAGATTTAGTCTCTGATTCATTTTCTTCAACTTTTTCTCCACTACTCTCAACTCCCAATTCACCACTCTTGTTATCTTTTTGTTTCTCAGTTTCTGAATCTTTTTGTTCTTCATTTTTTTCCATGTCACTTGTTACTTCGTCACTTGTTACTGCCTTCTCTTTTTGATTTTCAAGCATCTTTAACATAGCCTCAGCTTCTTTTAAAGCATCTTCCTCGGACACTTTTTTGTTCTTTTGTTCTCCCACAGTATTCCTTTCCGTTCCTTAGTCTATCCTTGGAACTTTAGTGGTTCTAACGATGGTATATCCATCTCCCACTGGTTTATATTGTATTAATCTCCACGAATTTATTTTTCACGAATATCACGAAATTATCCCACTGGGATCTCTGCGGGATTAGTGAAATTAGTGAAGAGGGATTAGTGGAGTTTAAAACAATATAAATGATTAGTGGAGGTTAATTCATTATTCTGAATGTTTTTTCCACCAATTCTTCCCCGTTAATCCATTCTAACAGAATTTCTGCAGTTTTGTCAACAGATTTACTAACGATAACTGCCTCATCTTTTGTAAAGTTTTGTAAAACATAATCCTCAGAGGGAATGCTTTGTTCTGTCATCCCGAATTTATTTCGGGATTTCTGAGATTCTGAAACAAGTTCAGAATGACAAATAATTCGATTAGACCCAATTCCAACACGAATACGAGCAAACTTGTTACCGATATGATCAATTATTGATTGTAAACCGTTATGCCCACCACTAGAACCTTCCATTCTAATACGAACTGTCCCAAGTGGTAAATCAAGATCGTCACAAATGACTACCATGTTTTCTAGTTTAATTTTATGTTTTTGCATGGCATATTGGACTGCCTTACCGGAAAGATTCATAAACGTTTGCGGTTTAATTAATTCGGTCTTCTTATTAATCCAATAATATTCAGCCTTAACTGTTTTACTCAAACTCCAATCTCCAACTCCAACTATTTTATCTAAAACAACAAATCCAATATTGTGTCTAGTATTAACATATTTTTTACCAGGATTACCAAGCCCAATTATAAGTTTCATCAGTCGCTCCGTTCCTCTACTAATTACTAATTAATACAAATTACTTATTCTAACTGAATAATACCAAATATATTCCTTTTAATCAAGAAAAGAGCTGCCGGTCGGGGGCAGCATCAGGTAGCATTCTATCTATGATTTAACTATTTTATCAATCGCCTCTCTAGCTCTTACGAGATAGATTAACGAAAAACATTCGCCTTTATTAATCTTGCGGAGGTTTGTGGCGGCTACATCTGCAAAATGAATATTCTCAGGTTTTATCGCCACCAACGACTCAAGATGTTTAATAACATGAGTCCTGGTTGATTCATCGGCTTTAGTAAACTCAAACTCAATCTCCATAAAAATCTCGGTAAAGATTTTTTTGAGCTCAGTGACCAATTTAACTGGCCGTGTACGCAGTAGAATATTTTTATCTATAAATCTAATAAAGTTACTGCAATAAATAAGAATTTCTACAGTTGGCCGAAGGTCAGAATAATTAAGCTGACATTTATTCAAAATTTGGATAGCCCGCATAATAAAATATTCATCATTGGCAATTTTGATAAAGATCTCTTTATGTTCTGTCAAAATTACCCGCAATTTTTCTATTTTACCAACAAGCCTCTTGCGAAGCTTGATTGAACCAATTAACTTATCATAAAAACTAAAAAACGCCTCACGTGCAGTTTTTGCATGATCGATATTGATTGACATGTTAAAAAACACACCCCTTTATATTAACTACATAACTACTAACTATCAACTATTAAATAAGATAATAAAATCAATTATAACTATCAATTATTAGCTACGAAATAAAAAGATATCTACTTATTTTTCTCAGCGGTTTTAATGGAAGAAATTAATATTTTAATTATTTCCTCATTCTCATTAATTACTTCAACCAAATCCTCTGCTTTAAATAAATTTAAGGCAATTAACATTTTTATCCATCTTAGTGTTTCTTTTGCCTCTTTTCTAGCAATTTTCATATGATTGATAAAATCAGGACGAGAAACACCAGATTTAGCTTGATCTACATTAGAATCAATAGAAGTAGCCGAAGCAATAAGTTGTTTACCCAATATCCATGTAGCTGAATTATTTGGTAGTTTTAAAACTAACTTAACAACCTTAACTGCAAAATTAAAAGTCCGTTCTTGAAAATCCTCAAAATTACGATTAACCATATTTATTCCAAATATTTATTATTATTTTGAAGTTCGTATTTGATAGTTCGAAGTTAATAGTTATTAGCTACTAATTTATATATTTCCTAATTTATTAGTTAATAGTTAATAGTTATTAATTATTAGTTATTTAGAGTCCCGGTATATTTAAATTCATCCCCTTCATAATCTCACGAGTTTTTTCGGCAGTTATGGCTTGAGCGCGACTCATAGCCTCGGATATTGTTTGTTGGATATTTTTTTCTAGCTGACGCTTATTCTCTGGTTTTAAGAAACTCTCATCAAGCGTTAACTCTTTTAAATGCATCTCACCATTCACTACAACTGTAATTGATCCATCACCACTTTGTGCCTCAACCTCAATATTCTTTAACTCTTTTTGCATTTGTTTAGCTTTTAATAACATTTTTCCTTGATCTAGGATACTCATAAATACCTCCACACTAATTAAAAACGAATATTAACAAATATATAACTAATCTTTACAATGATCTTTCTTGTTTTTTGTCGTACTTTGGGTTTATTATACGTTTATATTGTAAAGGCTTAACCCTAAGATTAGCCAATATACCTAACTTATAATTTCCAGAAATAAGATATCTTAATAATTGTCTTTGATAATCAATATGCAAATAATCAACTACTTTTTCTTCCAATATTATCTTATCATAAATCAAAAAATCTACAAATAAATCGGCTAATTTTTCATTCTCAAAATTTACTTTAATTTTAAATTCTCTTTTAAAAGGTATTTTGTTTAGGTTAAATTTTATTTCAGTTGCTTTTTGATAATGTTTTTCCTGGTATTTAGTCCCTAATTCATTCTGTATATCAAACAACACTTTCATTATTTGGAAACTTTCATCAGGATATATAATATCGGACAAACAAACCTCCTTAGACTGAATTCGCTATTTATTCGTAATAATTTGTTGTCAATTCGTATGTTTTAAGTAAGCCAACATTAGTTCATCAAGATCACCATCTAGAACAGCTAATGTATTACTAGTTTCGTAACCGGTGCGGTGATCTTTAACCATTTGATATGGATGTAAGACATAAGATCGGATCTGGCTCCCCCATTCTGGAGAAGAAAATTCACCCCTCAGTTCATCGCGCTCTTTAGCCTCACGCTCCAACTGTAATTTATACAATTTGGCCTGCAAAATCTTGATAGCTTGTTCTTTATTTTGTGATTGACTGCGCTCTTGCTGACAATTAACAACTATGCCAGATGGTAAATGTTTAACTCTAACAGCCGTTTCAACCTTGTTCACATTTTGCCCGCCATGACCACCAGCGCGATATGACGTAATCTCTAAATCTTTTTCATCTATCATAATTTGACCAGATTTTTCGGTTAGTGGAATTACCTCAATAAGCGCGAATGAGGTGTGTCTGGCATGGTCTGCATCAAACGGAGATAGTCTGACCAAACGATGTACCCCATTTTCACTTTTAAGCCAACCAAAAGCGTTGTGACCAGTAATTTCTACTGTTGCTGACTTAATTCCTGCCTCCTCCCCCTTACTTACCTCTATTACCTTAAACCTTAGACCTTTCTTATCGGCCCAACGCTCAATCATTCTTAAGAGCATCTCGTCCCAATCTTGCGACTCAGTACCACCTGCCCCGGCATGGAAGCTTAGTATAGCAGCATTTTTATCGTATTCACCATCAAAAAGTGTTTGCTTTTCTAACTCCAAAATTTCAGCCTCACTACTAGCTGACTCAAATTTATCGATTAACTTGCCTAAATCGCTTAATTCTTGACTCAACTCTTGAGCTTTTTTTTGATCCTGCCAAAAATTTGGCAAGCTCATTTGATTTTGAATCTCAATAATACGATCCTTAGCCTGATCGATCTTAAGTAGCTGATTAAGTTCTTGCTTCCTTTGTTGTAAATCCATAATTTATAATTTATAATTTGTAATTATACTTTAACATATTTTTTCCAAAACAAAAACTCCCCGATCTTTTTTAACTCGGAGAGTTTCCCTAACCATATTCCACCGCGTCCTTCAACTCGTTCGGGACGCCCTGTCTTCAACTCT
>CAZXAY010000038.1:0-9698 GCA_964638435.1 uncultured Candidatus Saccharibacteria bacterium
ACATAACGTCGGGGCTCCGACTCCTTGAAAGCATATGGTTTCAGGTACTATTTCACTCCCCGTTACGGGGTACTTTTCACCTTTCCCTCACGGTACTTGTTCACTATCGGTGAGATCTAGTATTTAGTCTTGGATGATGATCCACCCATCTTCCTACTGGATTTCACGTGTCCAGCAGTACTTACCTCCACTAAAAGTGGAGTGATTATTTACTCTTAATAAATTATTTTAATTTACAGGACTTTCACCCTCTATGGTTGCTCTTTCCAAAGCATTCAACTGACAATTTATTAATTTAGATAATCTAGACTTTTCCGGTTTCGCTCGCCGCTACTAACGGAATCACAATGTTTCGCAAACTCAAAATTCAAAAGTCAAAACTCAAAATTAATTGAATTTTGATATTTTGAAACTGAGCTGCGAAACACTATCCATAAAAATGGATTATTGTTTTATTTTCCTCAGCTTACTTAGATGTTTCAGTTCAGCTGGTGCCCTATCCCAACAAGATTCCGGGCGCAAAATCAGCTTATTTACCCATAAAACCTGATCCCTATAAATTAATGGATCGTTACAGGTGTGATATTGCGACCGAAGTCTTGATGGGACTGATCGCCTCTTCGGCGGTCGGGTTACCCCATTCGGAAATCCTCGGATCAATAGATGTTTGACTCTTACCCGAGGCTTATCGCAGTCTTCCACGTCCTTCTTCGGCTAGATCTCCCAAGGCATTCACCATATGCTCATAAATATTAACCTTACAACTATCAAATCACTGAAGTCACAGAATTCTAAAGTTAATAAAGGTTAACATGGGTTAATGCTAATTAATAATGGTTACGTAACTATTATTAACTTTTATTAACTGTTATTAACAAATATTAACTGAATTCTCTGTGATAATTATATATACTTCTCGATTTATTACACATTTTTTTTCTTGGGAATTTAAATCTATCTTATAGAATTTTAGAGTTTAGATAGATTTTTTGTTAATGAACTGACACTGAGTTTACTCAGTTGCCCTACAAAATACGAAATGAACGAAATACGAAATTGATAATTTTAGTATTTAGTTGTATTTGTATTTAGTAGGAAAGCCAAGTTAATATTTATTATTAGTAATTAGTTTGATTCGCCCGCCTTGACTCGAATATCAAGTCGAGGCAGGTAATTAGTAGGAAACCTAAAAGGGTTTAAAAAACGCTCAAACTGAGCGGCAACAGACAAAAAGCTATTAGCAATTAGCCATTGGCTATTAGTTATGCCGCATACCTCCCTGTCCTGAGTTTTTTCGAGAACATAGTTCGTAAAAAAATCGAAGGACTATATTTAGTTATAATTTCCCTCATCATTATGCCTCTCCTTTACTATATACAATAATATTAGCATATCACATTTTTTTGTCAAGTACTTTGTGTTTTACTTTAAACTCCGATGGACATTTTAAGCACCTATTGCCTACAAAACCTATTAATTTGTTATCTTCGCTCACCATAGTAACCTCACATTTATTGGTACAATTCCAACCATAAAATGTTTCGGTTTTAAAATTGGTATTCTCAACATCAAAACCTTTAAAATTGCTTTTACCCTTAAAATCTTGTTTAACCAATAATGCTACACCAAAGGCGCCCATTAACTCAGGATTGTTTGGAACTATTACATCTGTTTTCAATTCTTCTTCAAAACATTTAACTAATGCTTTATTTTTAGCCGTAGCACCTTGAAAAATGTATGGACCCACTAGTCTTTTACCTTTAGCCAACATGGTAAAGTAAGTTCCAACTAACCCTTTACAGACGCCCATCAAAATATCTTCTTTGGGTACACCTTTATTTAATTTTGAAACAACAGCACTTTGAGCAAAAATACCACACTTTGATGGCAAAATAACTTTGGTTTTAGAGCGTAACGCCGTATCCCCAATTTCTTCTAAAGGTACTCCCAGTCGATGTGAGATACTCTCGATCATTGCACCTGTCCCACCTCCACAATCTCGATTCATAGCAAATGACGTTAGATTACGATCCTTGATTATCATTAGTTTACTATCTTCGCCACCTATATCAATAATGGTATTTACATCAGGATAAAGTGTAGTTGCAGCTAAGTAATGTGCTATTATCTCGGATTCAATAATATCACCACCAATAAGTAGCGATATAAACTCGCGACCACTACCTGTAATACCAACACCAACCACTTCGCCATCAAATTGTAGATTAGAAATAACTTTTTTTACGGTATCTACTAGCCCATGGTTTTTAGTGTAATATGATTTAATGATTTTATCATTCTCATCAATAATCACTGCTTTCATTGATACGCTACCGCAATCAAGTCCAAGATAATACTTCATTATTTAACTTTCTTATTACGCTTCAATAACTTAATAAAAGTCTCTAGGCGAGTATCAAAACCAGCTTCAAAACGATTCTCATCAATCGGAAAACGATAAACAGGAATTTTATAATCTTCACTAATAAAATCAATAACCATTTCTACCATAGTTTCTGGCATACAGCTTAGTGGCAAAAGATGAATTACTCCATCAAAATTATTCTTAGCAAATCGAATGGTATTGGAAATACTCTCATAGCCATGTCCACCAATTTTTTTGGGGAAATATTTTTGTATTTCTTTTTTATCATAATTTGATATTTTTTCCTTCAAAAAAGGCACATTTTGTTCTAAAAACCAACTTAAGGTCAAGGGCATTTTAACGCCCACACCCATTTTGTGTAATTTATTAACAATATCATAATTAATACCTGGCTCCCAAAGAGTGTAAACTTCACCAATTAAACCAATATTAATATCTTTTTTAACAAATTTGTATTCTCGCTCATCAATTTTTTTTACTTTATCATAAAAATTTTTCAATAATTTGATGGTTTTTAAATAACCAAAAGACGGATTCATTTTTTTAATATCAGAAAAAATATGTCTTCCGTCAGTAATAAACAACATTTTGAATTTATATCCTAAACGACGTAAAATCTGCTCTTGTACATGATAATAATATGTAAATCGACATGTGGCAGCCTTGTTATTCGGTGCCACACCAATAGCAAAAATTGTATCAGCGCCTGCATCCAACCCTTGGATTAGATTACCCAAAGTCGATTTAAAAGGAAAACAAACCATATCACTAGAGTATCGCACACCTAATTTAATGGTTTCATGTGTTGTTTTAGGAGGAACAATTGGTTTATATCCTAATTCAGAAGCAAAAAACTCAAAAGCTTCTGTATAATGCCCCATCGCCGGAAAAGTCATTTTATGCATAAAAAAATACCCTTACATCCGTTATTAATAAGATTAAAAATATTCAACGTTTATAATATTTTTATAACTTAAAAACTAATTTAATTAAATTTAATCTAATTAACGATTGCATCAAAATCGGCAAGTATTTACTTCAATTCAAATTGTTTTAATTTTGTTTGAATGTTACTTAGTTGCTCTTTAATATCATCACCTTTAATCTTTGCCATTTCAATAGTTTTCTTGTTTATATCTCCGACCGAAGTATTATATAATCCTAATTCATTTTTAGAATAAAAAAATGCATCCCTTTTTTGTATCCTTTCAATTATTTTTGAGGGTAATTTTAAAGTACCATATTTATAAATATCTCTTACCGTACCAGCTGTTAACAATTCATCAAGATTATTAACCCCATGTTCACCTTTAAAACTGTTCATAAAAGAATCATACTGATGTGGCATCATTGCATAATGATATCGTTCAGAATCTCCAGCTTGTTCTAGCCCCTCAATATCTTTTTCAATTTGAAGAAGATCTTCTTTCAGATTTTTTTCATGACCTAGCAGGATTTCAAAATATGCTAATTTTTCTTCTTCTTTTTCGGAATTGGCTAACTGCTTTTCCCTTTCTGTATAAGTTTTTTCTATATCCTCAGGAAAAAAAGCTAATTTTGCATAAACTTGATTTAATTTGTTTGGTTTTTCTCTACTTGCTTCCTCTGCTGACAACATTGATTCTTCTAATTCTAATGCCATTTTTCCTCCTTTAACTTATATTATTTACTATTTAAAATTTTAATTATATTTAAAATTGTATTTTGGTGGACCATACCTGATTTTTACCCCGACTTTACGTCGGGGCGAACTCCCGACCTCCCCGATGGACATCGGAGCACTCTACCAGCTAGTGTAATTTGTGGACCGTGGGAGATTCGTCCGTCCAATTACCTTACTATAAAACCTATTACATAGTGTTATTATAGTGTGGCAATTATGAGGATCAGCCTTTGGCTGAAACTCCAACTTCTTTAGATAACATTGTCCCGATGGACATTTGGTGGACCGTACCGGATTCGAACCGGTGACCTCCACATTGCAAATGTGGCGCTCTACCAACTAAGCTAACGGCCCATAAACATAAAGTTAATATCAGTTAATACTAATTAATAAAAGTTAATATCTGTTACGTAACCATTATTAACTGCTATTAACACTTGTTAACATTTATTAACCTTTTTTACATCCCTCAAAAACTAAACTTTCCCATCAAAATCATTAATCCTACAAACATGGTAATCATGCCAATAATTGACCACATATTGTATGTTCCACCAGCACCAAGATACTTTTCGGCATAATCATTCTTACCAATCATACGAACTATCTTTTCTCTATACGTAATCATGGCAACACCTAATGCTTCAAAAAGTAGAAATAATAATATTTTTGTAAACACATACCCTCCAATTGGTTAACTATTGTTAATAAAAGTTAATATCTGTTACGGTAACCGCTATTAACCTATATTAACCAGTATTAACTGTTATTAACGTAAACAAAACAAATTGCTATAATAATTATTTGTGTCACCACTCCCCAAATCCAATATTTCTTATCTAATTGGTAATGGATTCTAACGTGTAACTGATGCATTTGGCTAAAAATTGGTAATTTACGGAAATAATTTTTCCAAAAAGGTACGTTATCAATTAAATCTACTAAGATTGCGAAAAACGCACCTATTAGAATATTATTGTTTCTATCCGCATTATTCCATAAAACGTAGGTAAAAATCAAGACCCCTAATATATCTATAGCTACTAAAATATAATCTTTCAAAGTTAATTTAAAATTCTTCTCGTAACTATGCCACATACCCCAATCAGCATGCGGTAACATGTCTAACACAAAATGGCTCACAAAAGCCAATAAAATTATCAAAGCCAAATTATCTGTCAAAGCACCAATTGATGCTCCAACTAGTACGTGGGGAGTAAGTAGCATAAAATCAAACTCAAAATTTCCCCACTTCGCTCAATAGAGCTTCGAGGGACAAGCAATTTTTAATTAGTAATTTTTAATATAATATATGGCATTAGATTCTGAATAATTGGTTGACCCTCTTGAATTATCCATATACTTATAACTATTATCTGTTGTAAAATCTGCACACTCTGGTCTATATTGTTCAGGAATATTTAGCATATCCTTGCAATCACGAACAGATTGACCAAGATAGATCTCAAACCATTCTCCATTTGATTTATAAGCATCATATTTACCATAACCTTTTTTTGTTTCTATGCCATCAGGACCAATACCATATGATACTTTATCTAGCCCGAACATCGCAAAATACTGTAGTTCTGAGCGATTTAATCCAAATTTAGAAGATACTTCCTTAAATATTTGGTCTTTTTCGGCGTCTGTTAATAAGATTCCAGTTTCTACAGAGGTATTGTTTGTATTAATTTGGGAATTATTATTTGAATAATGTTTAATAAAAAAATAACATCCTAACAATATAATTACCGATGTCAAAACTAAACATACTATTTTATTATTCATTCGCATTCCTTTCGATATTGGTGGGCGACACAGGACTCGAACCTGTGACCTCCCCGATGACCATCGGGGCGCTTATTTGCACAGTGGGCGACACAGGACTCGAACCTGTGACCTCGTCATTATCAGTGACGCGCTTTAACCACCTGAGCTAGTCGCCCACTGTGCAAACAAACAATTAACCACCTAAGCTAGTCGCCCTTTATTAACTAAAAACTAATAACTAAAAATTTAAAACTAATATAGTTATGTAGTACTAATTTATCAAAAATATTTGCTTTTGTCCAGAGCAATTTAGCCATTTAAATCTTTAGTGGTAATCTCAATAGTCTGCCCACGAGCAATATCACCAGCCAGCATCTTTTTAGCTACCATATTTTCTATCTTATCCTGAATTACTCGTCTCATTGGCCTAGCGCCCATCACTGGATCATATCCAAGTCGAGCTAATTCTGTAAGTGCATCTGGTGCAATATTTAAGGTAATGCCTTTATCCCCTAAATTAACACTTAATTTACTTATCATTAACTCGGCAATCTTATTAATTTCATCACTTGTTAATGACTTAAAGCATATTACACCATCAAAACGATTTAAAAACTCGGGTTTAAAAATTCCCTGAGATTGTAAATATTCCAAAATATTTTTCTTTAACTCATCAGCGTCTAGACCTTGTTTTAAACCTTGTCTGATTTGCTCAGCTCCTGCATTAGAAGTAACTATTATTATGGTATTAGAAAAATCTATCGTCCTGCCAGCTGAATCTGTTAATTTGCCTTCATCTAACACCTGCAACAACAAATTTAAAATATTCGGATGTGCTTTTTCGATCTCATCTAATAATATTAATGAATATGGGTTATCCTTAATAGCATTAGTCAGTCTACCCTGACTAGTCGCATCTTTGGATACCGACGACGAACCAATCAAAAGCTCAACGCTTTTTGCTTCTTGAAACTCACTCATATCAAAACGCACGATATTTTTGTCAGATTTAAAATATGCTTCGGCCAGAGCTTTGGCAGTTTCGGTTTTCCCCACTCCAGTAGGCCCTAAAAAGAGAAAACTTCCCATCGGTCGATTCTTGTCAGCAAGTCCTGCTCTGGCCCGACGCATAGCGTTACTAATGACAGAAATTGCTTCGTCTTGACCAATAATTCTCTGGTGTAATAGTTCCTCTAGATCCAAAAGTGTTTCTTTTTCTTCATCCTTAGCTTCAGCAACTGGAATTTTTGATTTTTGACTAATAACTTGCTCAATGATTTCGGGAGTAATTAATTTAGAGGTTTGGTTTTTAACACATGCTGCCACCGCCTCGGCAATTACTATAGCTTTTTCAGGAAAAGGTTTATCGTGAATATATCTATCAGTAAGCTCAACAATTTTTTTGAGTGATTGATAAGAAAAAAAGACATTACTAGCAAATTCGATCCTTAAAATCTTTTCGCCAAGTAGCATATTTAATACTTCATCTGGTTTGGGCTCAGCAATTTTAATAGTTTCAAATGAATTTTTAAGCGATGTATTTGGTTCGATTTTAAGTTTGTAATCCTCATCACTACAAGTACCAATAATTCTGATGCTGCCCGATGATAAATATGGCATAAAGATGGTTGTGGCGTCAATTGTACCGATTTGTTCGGCATCACCACCAGCCAAATCTGCAAATCCATCAATAAAGAGAATGATATTACCTGCTCCAGCAACCTCATTAAGAATTCTGATAATTCTTGGTTCAATAATTTCTTTACTGCCAGCTAATACTGAGGCAACATCTAATTGATAAATATGTTTAAATTTTAAAGATTCCTCAACCTCTCCGAGATAAACTCTTCTAATAAAATCTTTCACTAGTGTTTTTTTGCCAGTTCCAGCGTCTCCAACTAATAGCACATTATTTTTGCCGGATTTTGCCAAAGTATTTTCCATATCAGAAATAGCTTGATTTTGACTAGATGAGAGGTATTGTTTATGACTACTGACTAGGTACTGAGATAAATTATAGGCAAAATTATTTAATATTGGAGTATAGCCTGACACCCAATTTTCGCCCAGGTTTTCATTATTATTAGTCAACTCCCAAAAGGGCTTTTTAATAAAAAGATTCTTATTCTCCTCTTGCCAAACAGTTAATCTTTGAATGTCATTTTGATCTACTTTTAATTGAAAAATTATTTCTTTAGTTAACTTATTCATTTGCACTAAGTTTAACAAAACATGTGAAACATCAATTTCTAGTTTTTGAGTTTGATTAGCCAATTTAGCTGATTCCTCAAACAATTTAATCAATTCATCACTTAAGATTATTGTGCCGGGTTTATCTGCTTTTTCGATGCTATCAATAATCATTTTTTTTAAATCATTGTCGACTATTAAACCAAGTCTTGTTAGTAACCATTGAGAATTTAGATTAGCGGTCATCCCAATGATAAGTAATTCAGGAGTAATTTTGGCTAGTTGATTTTTTTGAGCAATTTGATAACAATTTTCCATAACTTCAGATAGATTATTCGATAAATAGTCTGCTAGGTTAGTTTTTTCATTATTTATCGCCTGGGATAATTTGATTGAAACCATATTTAAGGAAAAAGAAGATCCATCAAAGGCAATAATAACTAGATAAAATCCTAAAATGGAAAAAGTTAGATAACAAATTTGAGTGATAATGTTGTTATTAGCCGCGCCTAAATTAATTGTTATGATCATCAATGATAAAACCCATAATAAACTCGCCAAGTATTTAGTAACTTGAAAAATAATAGATTTATGAAATCGATTTTCCCCATAGATCAATCGAGATTGTGAATTAATGTAATCAAACATCATAATAATTAACTATTAATTAGCCCTAAAATTCCTTTAATAAAACTTAATATCAACAAAAATAGTAAACAATACCAAATTATCATCAATACAGCAAACAAAACATTTACTAAAATAATTAATACTAACCCTGTAATAATAGCGACAAAACGTATTACTAAACCCATAAAACGCGAGATAAGATTTTCTATAAAAGCTTGAATATAATAGATGATGGAAGGATTAACTGGCACAACTAAGTCCCTTTTCCATGGCTGGAATATTGTTTTTAGTAGAAATGTGATATTAAAATAATACCAGATTTTTTTTTGCAACCCAGTATATACTAACACAAAAAACTTTGGAATTTCTATAAAATACCAGTTAGTAAATAGACTAAGTGAGTTTGGTCTTGATTTTATATCTGTTTGGTTATGCATACTTCTTTAATAAATTTCTAATTTCTAATTATTTTAATTGACCTAACTATTAAATCACAAGTAACAATTTCCAAATAACAAATAAATTACAATGTTCCAAATAACAAATTCTAAACTATTTTGAAAATTTGATATTGTTTATTGGAGCTTATTTGAAATTTGATGCTTGTAATTTGGAATTTATTAAAACATTGTGATTTAATTAGAATAATTAGGTTAATTAGTAATTAGAATAATTAATTTCATTATATCAAATATAAAGAAAAACTGCCACGAATGGCAGTTTTTCTTTTTGGTATCTTTGCGGTTGCCCCGACATAAAGTCGGGATCTCCACTCCACCAAAGGTGAAGTTTCGACAAGAATCTACTACTAATGAATGATGCCAATTGGTCTGACCATTCATCAGTAATCGATCGTTTTCAATTACAACCTAAGTTGTAATGTTCTAACAATCCGTTAGAAAGGAGGTGATCCATCCGCAGATTCCCCTACGGATACCTTGTTACGACTTAGTGCTCCTTACCGACCCTAGCGTCCTCCGACTTACGTCGAAGTTCGGCTATTGCCGACTCGGCTCACTTGACGGGCGGTGTGTACAAGACTCGAGAACGTATTCA
>CAZXAY010000039.1:0-9658 GCA_964638435.1 uncultured Candidatus Saccharibacteria bacterium
TACAAACTCCTCGGAGGTGGATGAGGTTTTTTTAAAAAAACGACCCTGTGGGTGGGGGTCGTTCGATGTCTACAAGCCATCGGCTTGCTAGGATTTGTCGGAGCGCAAGGCATCAGCGCTTATAAGATCTTTCACACATCTCAGTGCTGAATGCATTGATCCGACATGGTGTCTGAATTGATTCAAATCTTCCTTTGTTAAGTAACTTTTGAGAGAAATATTTGCCGCCAGATAAACGCACTCTTTTTCATTAGTTTTTGCTTTGTATAGATAGTCTTCAGCTTGTATCTTCAGACCATCATCGGGCATTTCGGCAACCTTCGCTTCGAATTGAAGAATTACTGAATCCTCCATATTTTTCACCTCCTTTCATTTCTGGAATTTGTAGATGGCGGGGTTGTGGTCGTCGGTGTTATGGTTGGGGATTTGGTAGTTGGCGATGTATTTGGGCGGACGGGGTTAAAGGTTGAAGACGATGAACTACCCATATTAGGTAGTACTAACGGCACATCCCCGCATCCCGTGAGAGTCAAAGCGATTAAGATTAGAATCACCATGATCAATCTTTTCATATCATCACCTTTTCTCATTTTTTGACATATCGTTATTAACAGTTTTAAAAATCATAGTTCATTTGGGCTGAAACCATGAAAGAATCCAGATAAGTGACGGTACGCCCACAAAGATTGAAAGTAAGAAAAGAATGATTATATTTCTCATATTACAGAATTCTTTCCTTTGCTCTTCGGGGGTAAAGGTTCGCACCAAAGCAATGTACTCATCAAGTGAGTGATGGACTCCAAACATATAATTTCCTCCTTATTCCCAACGTACTTGGAATCAATATTTTCCAAGTAATTAGAAACAAGGATTTATTGTCAAAAAACAATTTATACTTAACTCTATCAAGAAATGGACATTTTGTCAACAAAAAATCCTCCGCCTTGGGCGGAAGATTTTTTGTTATAAGAAAACTTATATTTACTTAGTCAATTCTTCTTTAGCTTGATCAGCTTGATCTTTGCTCATCATTTTGCACATACCACAACCACAAACAGTGCATTTGCCTTTACCCATCCAGCCACCTTTTTTGGTTTGTACTACTTCTACATCTTTCATCTCTTGATCCTTGGTTTTGCATTTTACACAGTAACCTGTCATAAATGTCCTTTCCCCGCCCGCCATCGCAAGCTTGAGCATTAGCTCAGGCGTTGCGGGCGTGGTTTATAACTTAATAATTTATTAACTAACTAACCTATTATATCACATTATTCGTATCGTAAAGCTTCAATTGGATTTTTGCGACTGGCACGGATGGCAGGCGCGAGACCAAAGACTATGCCGACTAATACAGAAACGCCGATGGCTAGTACCCAAGCAAAAGTTGTGATTTGGGGCGTAATACCGGCATATTTTTTAACAAATTCATTACCAATTTGCACTACTACTAAACTAATTGCACCGCCCAATAAGGAAATGATAATTGATTCTATCAAAAACTGCAATAGGATGGCAGCATCAGTCGCACCAATGGCTTTGCGTAAGCCTATCTCTCGCGTTCTTTCGGTCACGCTAACAAGCATAATATTCATAATACCAACTCCGCCAACAACTAAAGAAATTGCGGCAATTGCAGAAATAAATAATGTTAACATGTTTAAGATTGTGCTTAGTGAATTTAAAATATCTTCTTGAGTAAAGACGCTAAAATCATCTTTAGAATGGCGGAGGAGCATATTATCTTCTATTGATTTAACAATTGTTTTAGTATCAAAATTATCACTAATTTTAACACCAATTCTCAAAATTTTATCCTGGTTATCATTGAATTTTTTTGCTGTATCAAACGGCATTAATGCCAATGAATCCAATTCGCTACCACCAAGAGCCCCACTACTTTTTGGTTTTGATAAATAACCAGTTACTTCAAATTCTTCTTTACCGACATTAATTTTTTGCCCGAGAGCCTCGCTACTTCCAAAAAGTGTGTTTTTAACAGAAGAACCAATTATTATTACATTTTTACTATTGTCAGAATTATCTAAAAATCTACCATTTTCTAGGTTTAGCCCTGTTAAAACCTCCTTAAAATCAACATCCACCCCAGCGACTGTAGCAGATGCAAGAGTATTACCTTTTTTAACATTTCCGGGTACCAGTGTCATGGCAGCAGCAGTTTTAACGCCTTGTAACTTTTTAATCTCATCAACATCAGTTCGTTTTAAAATATCACCAGATATTAGATTAGCAGGGTTAGAAATTCCACCTCCAGCGCCACCTGATCCATCAATTTTTATGTTACCGCTAAGTACAAAAGCGATGTTGGTTCCAAGCCCACCAACAGTTTTTTTAACATCATTTTTAACTCCTTCTCCCAAACTCATAAGCATAACTACAGCCGTAATACCAATAATTAACCCAAGCATAGTTAAAACTGAGCGAGTTTTATGCGCCCAGATGGAGGAGAGAGCTAGTTTTATAGATTCAATAATAAGCATAAACTAATCTTGATTTTTTATTTGATATGACCCAATTCTCTTAATTTAATAAATTATGTAGCACCCGCTAATTTTGGTTCTTTGACAATACCAGCTCTTTTAAGAAAATTTAACATATTCGCTTCATTTGGGAAAGTTCCACCTAATTCCTTTATTTGATCAATCTTTTGATAAATTTTAAGACCATATTGTTTTTTATCGATATCCCATTTCTTCTCTCGTTGTTCTCTAGTTTTTGAAACGTCCATACTTTCAGGTGCAGGTACTCCTAGTAACATAAAATCCTTATTTATTCTGTCTTTTAAATATGTTACTACATCTTGATAGTTGCCTTGTTCTATTCCATTAAGTGCATCATTGACTAAAATAAATAATTCTTCATCATTTTCTGATCTATTATCCCCACGTCCATAGAGAATTTTTTTCCAATTTGTGAGTTCTTTTTTGATTTCGTCAACAACATTTTGGTTAATTTCTGGTTGACCTAGGGTTTCCTTATTCATAATACTCCTAAAAATCTATTACACTAATAATTAATATTTGTAATTGATTGCGATATTTTAAAATTCATTAATAATTATAAACTTGAATTTTGAATTTGTTAAATTATCTTCCCATCTTTCATTCTCACAATTCTACTTGTTTGTTTGGCAATATTTTCATCATGGGTTACAGCGATAATAGTTTTGCCATCACTGTTTAATTCTTTTAATAATTTCATAATCTGGGCGCCGGATTTACTATCCAAGTTACCAGTTGGTTCGTCAGCTAAGATAATTTCTGGATTATTCATCAGGGAACGGGCAATAGCCACGCGTTGTTGTTCGCCACCCGATAATTCATTTGACTTGTGATTTATTCTTTTAGCTAATCCAACACGAGCTAATAATTCTGTAGCTTTTTGCCTACGATTTTTAAGTCCAGAATAGACCGCAGGTAATATTACATTATTTAAGACCGAAGTTCTGGATAACAAATTAAAAGTTTGAAAAATAAAACCAATTTTATCACGACGAATTTTTGCCAGTGTTTTAGATGAAGTTTTTTTGGAAACTTCTTTACCATCTAAAATATAAGTGCCACTATTTGGTTTGTCGAGGCAACCCAGCATATTAAGCAAGGTTGATTTACCACACCCACTGGGACCCATAATAGCCACAAATTCACCTTTACCAATAACTAAATCAACATTAGCTAAAGCCTTAACCTCGACTTCGCCTTGTCCGTATGTTTTAGATAAATTTTTTATTTCTATAATATTCCCCATAGGTTTTTGTTTTACAAATCTTAAATTATAAATCTTAAATTATATATTTTTCATGCCAGCATCTTTATCAAAATCTTGCTAATAAATCTAAACTTTGTAAAAAACAGAACTAATTCTATTTTAATTTTCATCAAAGCTGAATTACTTTGAACTTCTTTTATTATCTTTTCATGTTTAGCTTTATTTTTCAATAGCAAATTTAATTCCTTAAGGTTATAGCTTGGATCAATAATTTTTTTAGCAGCCTCTTTACCAGATGTCATGGCAGCAAAAATACCTTCGCCAGTGAGTCCTGATGTAAACCCTCCAGCATCCCCAACTAAGAAGATATTATCAAATTGGAACCCTTGATAATCGTAATTAATCTTCCAAGCTTGGAATTCGGCTTGACTAACATCTATATTATTTTCTTTAAGCCACTTATTAAACTCACGTCGATTAATTTTTAGTGAAAAAACTTTAGGATCACAACCTGTACCGATTAAAGTGTGGTCCCAGTGGGGAAAAATCCAAATATACCAGGGACCAAAGCGATCAACATTAATAATCACCTCTAGTTTTGGAAAAACCTTTTTAATTTTATATTGATAGGCGAGAGCTACATTATTTTGTTTTAAGCCAAGCGCATTTCTGACTTGTGAGTTACTACCATCAGCACCTATTAAATATTTGTACTTAATTATTTGTCCAGATTTAAGTCTGAGCTCATTTTGTTTTAAATTAATATTTAATACTTGATCACGAATTATTATTATATTATCACCGGTAATTTGTTTCTTCATCCATTGCCCAAGATCTTGGCGATTTACCGTACCAACCAACAATTTATCAGAGGCAATTTTAATATATTGTTTAGGAGATTTAATAAAAACTTCATTAAATTTACGCTGCAGGATGTTTTTAGGTATGCCGTTAGTTATGTCTTTAAAAGTTAGTCCTCCAGCACAGATTTTTGGTCCGATAATCTGATTTTTTTCGATAAGTAGCGTTTTTAGATTACTTTTTGCCAGAGTTTTTGCAGCCCAAAGCCCAGCAGGCCCAGCACCCACTATCACCACATCATATTCATTAATTTTGTCCGCCGGTTGGCGGATTGAGTTTTGCATTTTATATTAGTTTAATAGTTTGTAGTTAATAATTAATAATTTAGCAAAACTTTGTTTTGCTATGCTACTGCTTCTTCGGTTTGGGCAAGTGGAGTCTGTTCGATTACATCATTAGATAGGATAATTGCTTTAGGTGTAATTTTTTCTACCTTAGATATATCAAAAATTCTCTCATCCAGAAAATTTGCAACATATAGTTTGCTTATTGTACATGTCTCGGAGTCAATTAATAAGTCAAAAACCTTTCCTAAGTATTTATTTGATTTGGTTAACACTTTTTGACCATAAATCGAAAATTTTTGTTTGGCAATTTGTTTGATTCTAATAATTTCTGATTGATTAACAAGTACTGCATCATTTTTTATAACAATACCTTTTCTATCAAAATCTACTATATCGTTTGATGCCAAAAACAATTTTTTACTAAACAAAAAACCGTCAGTTTTAACTTCTAACGCTATCAAAGCTAAATCCTCTGGTGAAAAAACTAAGTCAGTAACCTCGCCAACTTTACTATTAGCCTCGAGTGATGCTACTGGAAGATTATAAATTTTAGAAGAAGTGATATACATAAATAATTTAAGATTTCAGATTTATGATTTATGAATTAATAATATATTATTTAAACTTTATATTGGAATATGTGATTTAATAAACAAATCTAAAATCTACAATCATAAATCGTCAATTGCTTAAGCGCGTTCTACGTATGATCCGTCGCGGGTGTCTACTACTATTTTATCACCAATTGTAATAAAAAGCGGCACTTGTATCTCGGTACCAGTTTCAAGCATCGCTGGTTTTAAAGTTGTGGATTGAGTGTTGCCTTTAAAACCCGGTTCGGTATATTTGATTTCGAGTACTACTTTAGTAGCAATATCTACGCTAATAGGTTTGTTTTCAAACAAAATTATCGTAGCATCCATTCCTTCTTTAAGATAATTTATTTTATCTCCTACAACATCACGGGATAATGAGAATTGATCAAAGGTAGTATTATCCATAAAATAACAATCATCACCTTCCGAGTAAAGGAATTGACTTTTTTTACGTTCAATCTCCACCTCGTCAAAGGAATCTGAGCCTTTAAAAGTGCGGTCAAGCATCGCTCCTGTTATTAAATCTTTGATCTTAGTTCTCATAATCGCGCCACCTCGGCCTTGTTTGGAGTGCTCGGAAAAAACCACCAAATATGGCTTACTATCCATACCAAAAACAGTCCCATTGCGTAAATCTGTTAAATAAAGCATGATTACTCCTTTTTAAGGTTAATATTTGTTAATAATAGTTAATAGCAGTTAATATTAGTTACAAAATAATTTTAGTAACCTTTATTAACTTTTGTTAACCCGTAGTAACCGTTATTAACTATTTACCTTGTAAGATATGGTAACATGGCCATAAAGCGAGCGCGTTTAATGGCTTGAGTTAAAATCCTTTGATGTTTAGCACAGTTACCAGTATCTTTAGCAGCTCTAATTTTGCTCCATGGAGACAAAAATCGATTTAAGGATTGAGTGTTACGAAAATCAATATATTCAATTTTCTTGCGACAAAAGTAACAATTTCTTTGTCTAAAATATTGCGGCATATTTATCCTTGTTGGTTAATGATGGTTAATAATTGTTAATAATGGTTAATATTGGTTAAAATAGAAATTTTTTTGTAACATTCATTAACTATTATTAACTTTTACTTGTCCCACATAACCTAATAGTGAAGTGGGATTAACCACTGTTAACCTTACCTTAAAATGGTATATCATCTAAATTAATTTCTTCTGATCCGTTATTGTTGGAATCAGTTTTTTTATTCTCATCTTTATTAATTTGGGAGTTATCATTTTTTACGACTGGGTTAGCTATATTAGATATGGATCCTTCGCCAGTTGATCTGGGAGCACCAGTTGCTGAGATGTGATCCGCAACAATTTCGGTAATATATCGTTTGTTGCCATCTTGGCCTTCCCAACTGCGAGTTTGCAATCGGCCTACAATTAGAGTTTTTCTTCCCTTATATAAGATTTGACCACAAATTTCGGCTAATTTACCCCAAGCTACTATGTTATGGAATTCGGTTGCTTCTTGTGGTTGGTTAGTCTCCTTATTCGTCCACCTGCGGTTTGTAGCGACCGAAAAACTTGTTACAACTTGGCCGTTTGGAGTGTATCGCAATTCGGGATCCTTTGTTAAATTACCCAACACGATTGCTTGATTAAAGTCAGACATATAGCTCCTTCGGAACACACGAATTTACGCTAATCCTATGTGCTACCTTTAACTTATCTCTTTAATTGTGGTATTTATATCCTTTAAATATTTTTTACCACTACGCGAATTTACACTAATAATATTCGTATCTATTCGTTATTATTCGTTTTAGATTCGCATTGTTAATCTTTTAAAAGTTCATCCAATTTTTCTTCCAACTTAGCAAGTCTTTCTTCTTCACTTACAGCCTCTTTTTTAGGCTTTGGCAAAACTATCTTTGGTTCTTCTTCATCTCGATTTATCCCGAGTATCTTCGAGGGAGTTTTATTGAGAGATTTAATTTCCTCTTCTTTTGCTTTTTCCTTAACCTTAATATCTTTTTTGTCTTCTTTTTCCACCTCAACTTTTTCATCTTTCTTAACTTCTTTATCCTGACCTTCATCAAGAATTTCTACCTTTGGTTTTTCTCCATCTCGATTTATCCCGAGTATCTTTGAGGGAGTTTTATTGAGAGATTCGATTTTTTCTTTTTTCACTTCTTCTTTAATTTTAGTCTCTTTTTTTGCTTCCTTATTATCATCTGATAGTTTAATAGACTCTTTAACCTCTTCAACTTTTTCATCTTTTTTATCAATTGACTTAACTGATTCTTTTTGTCTAAAATCTGATAACTCTCTTAACTTCTTTTCGATTTCGCTAGTTGAAAATTCTTTTTGATAAGAAATTGTAATATATCTAAGAATAGTTTGATCCATTCTTAATTCCTTATCAATGCTGGCGATTCTACTAGGTTCGGACTCAAAAATTATTATTGTATAAAATCCGGCATGCTCTTTACTAATTGGATAAGTAAATTTTTTTCTGCCTAAAGGTTTTACCAACATAATTCTACCATCTACATCCTCAATAATATTTTTGACTACTTGGCTATCATCATCTTTTGTGATGAAGGTAATTTCGTAAATTGACATAAATATTTGTCTCCATTCTCTGATTTGTAATTTGTTTTTCAAAAAAAATTTCTTCTTTTTGGTTTATCCCGAGTGAGCTTCGCGAATCGAGGGAACTGCTCAATCTCGATATAACCCTACATCGACCAATGTGTAGGGAAAAAGAAATTATTCCATAAATACACAAATTTCACCTCTCGACTACGCTCGAGGCAGGCAAATATCACAAATGTATTCATACTAATACAAATATATCTTAAAGAAATGGTTTTGTCAACAGGTGTTGCATTGAAAACTAGAATCTACAATCTTTGATAGTAAGTGGTAATTTCGGCCTGATCGATGACGTGCGGTTTTATTATCGATAAATAATTTGTAGTGTTAACGCCTTGAATTTTATCAATATTTAACGCAAATACTTTAAAAATATATCGATGTGTGCCAGATGGTGGGCAGGCGGGGATGTAGTTAGTTCTGCCACTGGTGTTAGGAACCATCTGGGCTTGCGGAACCTCGGTGGCACCTTCAGCTAATTTAATAACGCTTACAGGAATATTAATAGCCAGCAAATGCACAAATATACCTGCAGGAGCATCAGGGTCCTCAACAACTAGTACAAAACTTTTGGTTTCTGGTGGGTAATCTTGCCAGCTTAATTCAGGCAATACACCTTGACCATCACAAGTGTATTTTATCGGCAATTTTTCTTGATCTTTGAAGTTTGGACTAAATATTTTCATGTATCTCCTCCTACAAATTCTATCTCCCTAATTATCTATAATATAGCAAATTTTACCTCGTAAATCCAATTTTTTAGTTTGGTGATTTTCTGTTAAAATATAACCATGGACATACTAATTATTATTTTTTTGATAATTACAACCGCCATGGCTTTTTGGGGAATCTCCACCATTATTTCGATATTCGGCGGGATTAATTTTGTTTCTTCGACTGATCAAGTGATTAAAAAATCTTTGAAGCTTGCCGGACTTAGAAGAGGTGAGAAGTTTCTAGAACTAGGATCGGGAATGGGGAGCGGACTATTAATCGCTGCAGTCGATTTTGGTGCCAAAGCAACTGGTATAGAAATTTCCCCCTTTCACTATTTTGCTTCCAAAATTCTGACCTTTAAAAATAAAATGATTAATATTAAAATGGGGGATTTTCGGAATATGGATTTTGGTAATTTTGATGTAATATATTGCTACCTATCGCCAAAGTTAATGAAGAAACTTTCCTCAAAATTCAAGAAACAACTCCCACATGGTTCGCGAGTCGTATCGTTAGCTTTCGAAATTCCAAATTTAAAACCAGCACAAGTTGAGATTATTAAAGGCAAAAATATACATTTATATGAGTTCTAAATATAACAACATTTGACACTAATAAACCATATTCCACTTCCGAAGTGGAATATGGTTAAGTTATGTCATTTTTTAAACTCTTTATAATTTTTTCTAAATTTTTGTTCTATTAATTTAATAAATTTGTCTATAGCTGGATCGGCTCCACCATATTGCCAAAGCCATTTGATGGTTATATCAAAGTGGGCTGGGAATAATTCTCCTTTTCGGCTTAATGGTCAAAACGGGGGTCTAGTTTCCTAATATTTGTTCGATAATTTTCT
>CAZXAY010000040.1:0-9442 GCA_964638435.1 uncultured Candidatus Saccharibacteria bacterium
TTCACTCAAAATTCTTAGCTTTCGCTACAAAAATTATTACGTAACAAGTCTAATAAAAAATCCCTTCAAACTTTGAGGGGATTTTTTAGTTGAAAAATATATTGAGATTCTTCCCTCACCAATTAGGCGGGTCAAGATGACATAGTAGTTAAACAACAATTCCTATTTTCTTTTCGGCGACAAGCATCTTTTTTGTTAGCAAATTAAAGTAATTTTATAAATTCATCAGAAGTAATATCGGCATCACGAAACAAACTCCTTAAAAGTCCTTTGCCTAGAGAACTATGACGCGGTATTGTAATTGGCCCTTTGGATTTATCACAAAAATGGCGCATCCTGATGTGACTTCCTTTTTGACGCACCACTTGATAACCTAGCTTGCTAAA
The DNA here is from genome assembly GCA_964638435.1 of uncultured Candidatus Saccharibacteria bacterium. Taxonomy (GTDB): domain Bacteria; phylum Patescibacteriota; class UBA1384; order JAMDBS01; family CAZXAY01; genus CAZXAY01. The sequence goes on from CAZXAY010000040.1 coordinate 387, forward strand.
AGCAGATACAGCTTTATCGCCAGATATGATTGGCATTTTAGGCATAAGTTAAAGTATGAAAACTAAATTCCTGCGGATTATAGTCTTTTAAAATCTTTTTATTATCTTCTGATTCTTCCAAACACAAACCAATTACTTCTCTGATATTTTTTAAAGCTTCATCCAAAGTTTTCCCTTGAGTGTAACATCCGCGAAAAATAGGACAAGTTGCTACATAAAACCCGTCTTCATCTTTTTCTATTAAAATAGGAAATTGGTAGTTTTTCATATTACTCCTGACATCATCATATTATAAAAATTTATTTTCGTCAACAAAGTGTAATTTTTCCACTAATAATTTGAATATTTTAATCAAATAGTATAAATTGATAATAGTACTACTCACACACTAACTTCTTTCACCTCCGAGGTGTTTCCCACTTCGCCAGATGGCTTCGAGGGACAAGTTACGATTTCACCTCGGAGGTGGTGCGAAAGTCGTGCAATAGGAGAAATTTATGAACGAAATTAATCAATTTAGTGCAGAAAATGAAATCAGGTATTTATTAGAATCTTCTAAAACTCCCGACCAAGTAGAAGATGCATCTATTAAAATTCTATCTGATAAACTGTACGCCTATACTTTAAGTGAGTTGGAAAGCGAAGTTTTTTCGCAAGAAGAAAAATCTGACTTTATAGCAACTCCTACCGAAAAAAATAATCCCAAGTTATTAGAAGAAAATTTCGCTAATTGGCAAGAAAAAATTGCTAATGAAAAAGAATTAGAATTTGTAAAAACATTAAACCAACAATTTCCCCATGGTAGGTTTTATTTGGTTGGTGGATGCATCCGCGATGGATATCTGGCTAAAGAAAGTAAAGATTACGATCTAGTAATTGCTGGGATTGCGCCAGAGGATTTAGAAAAGGCTTTGCAAGATATGGGAAAAATAGACTTAGTAGGCAAAAATTTTGGTGTTTATAAATTTGCTAGTGATAATCACAAAGGCTTAATCGATATTGCTTTACCTCGCCAAGAAAAATCAACCGGTTCTGGTAGAAAAAAAGACTTTGAGATAGAGAGCAATTACCAATTACCCATTGATGCTGACTTAAGTCGCCGTGATTTAACAATTAACTCAATGGCCTATGATTTAATTAATAATCAATTAGTTGATCCATTTAATGGTAAAGGGGACTTAGAACATGGAATAATAAAAGCTGTTGGCAATCCACAAGAAAGATTTTCTGAAGATTTAAGTAGAATTCTCAGGGCCATTCGTTTTAGTGCTAAATTTGGTTTTGATATTGAAGAAAAAACCTGGCAAAGTTTAACCGAAATTTCTCCTAAAATGTTGATAAAAGATGAAAAAGGACAACAAATAGTCCCATGGGAAACTATTGGCGTAGAATTAGAAAAAGCATTTACCTCTAATCCAATAAAAACCTTAGATCTTTTAAATAAATCAGGGTTATTATCTATTTTGCTCCCAGAAATTGATAATTTAAAGGGGGTTGAACAACCAAAAGAACATCATAAAGAAGGTGATACTTATACTCATACTCGTTTAGCTTTAAAAGCATTGCCAACTTACGCTCCTACAAGCCTAGTTTTTGCAACGCTACTGCACGATGTGGCTAAACCACAAACATCTAATCTTAATGAGAATGGTAAAATAACATTTTATGGACATGCTGAAAAAAGTGCTGAAATGGCTAATGTAATATGCAAAAGGTTAGTGTTTACTAAACAAATGACAGAAAAAGTCTGCGCTTTAATCCAAAAGCATATGGATGTCTTTCAAATCGAAAAAATGAGTAAATCAACTTTGTATAAACTATTATTTAAAACCTTACCAAATAATGAAACATCTGGTGAATTAAAAATTCTTAACAGGGCCGATTTACTTGCTTCATTGCACTCTGAAAAAGATTGCCAAGATTATTTTAGAAATACTGTTAGACAATTTCAAAAAGAGAATCAAACTCAAATTGAGCCATTAGTAAATGGCAAGGATTTAATTAGCAAAGGACTAAAACCAGGACCAACATTTGGCGGTATATTAACAAGAGTTTTTAAACAACAAATAGAAAAAGGGGTTACAGATAGGTTAGAAGCTTTAAGATTATTAGATGAATTAATCCAAAATGAACTAGCAGTATAACTTATTGCATTTATAGGCAGATTATAACTAAAAAATCCCCTCAAAGTTTGAAGGGATTTTTTAATTGAGAAAATTATCTTTTAAGCAATTATTCCTAATTTCTTCTCCGTCACCAATACTCTTTTTTGCAGTTGTTCCATTTGAGTATAAAGCTCGCTAGTATCTTCGCTTTCCATTTTAAAAAATCTATCCAGTTTTTCATGAATTGGTTTGAGTTTGGCATTAATAATTGATTTTGTGTCTTTACCAATTTCAAAACGCTGGATTGATAGTTTTTGATCCATTTTGATTTCAAAAGAATCAAAAAGTTCTTTTAATTGTTTCATTTCTTCTTTGTCAAAAGCCATATGCTCCCCTGTATTTTGTATATAGTATTTAGTATCTTGTATTTTAATTATAAAGCTAATGAATTTTATAGTCAAATTCTAGATTGCCACCCTTCGATAAACTCAGGGTAAACTTGGCTCGCAATGACAAACAAGTAAAACAAACTTTCCTCCGCCTCGCTTCGTCCTACTAATTACGAATTTAACGAATTACAAATAATACAAATTAGAATAGTTTTACTTGCTCGTGGCGAGAGTGTTGTTCGGGAAGACGAGAAATAAGGGATTTAAATTCTAATTTTTTAAATAATTTTAAAGCCTTTTCTTTATCATAATCGTGAACAAGGCAACAGCCGAGATCGAAGTCCAATGGCACATCAAGCTTGATAGTGGAAAGCACTTTGCTTAATAATGCTTGTTCTTTGTTTGCTAAAAGTAACTTTTTGATTTTATCACTTAATTTATGAGTGGTGTCATTCCGACTTGTTCGGAATCCTTTTTGATCTAGATTCTGGTCTTCGCCAGAATGACAGGCAGAGGAAGAATCTCTATTCAATGAGATCCTTCGCTGTTGCTCAGGATGACTACTTAAAACCGAATATAAATTTTCAATCGTCCCAAATTCTACAATCAATTTTTTAGCAGTAACCTCGCCAATTCCAGGAACACCAGGAATATTGTCGCTTGGGTCACCACGCAAGGCTTTGTAATCTATTATTAACTCTGGGCCAAAACCATACTTTTCACGCACGTAAAATGTATCAATTATCTCCACATTTTTTAAACCCTTAATAATCGAATATACGAAAACATCATTACTAACTAATTGATAAGTGTCCTTGTCGCCGGTAACGATAAAAGCTTTTAGCTTATTAGGCATTAGCTTTTTAGGTTGGATGTCATCCTGAGCTTGCGAAGGATCTTGAGATTCTTCACTGTCGTTCAGAATGACATCATTAGTTTTTAGTTTTAAGTTTTTAGTTTTTAGTTTGTTTACAATAGTTCCAATAACATCGTCGGCTTCGAAACCTTCAACGGCAAAAATGGGAATATTTAAGACATCACAAATCTCTTTTACCATTGGAATTTGATCATATAATTCTTGTGGAGCAGCCACTCGCTGGGCTTTATATTCTGAATAAAGTTTACGTCGAAAAGTATCCTTTGAGACGTCAAAAGTCGCCACAATATAACGAGGCTTTAAATCCTCAAGTACTCGCAAAATAGTTGCTGCAAAACCGTACACCGCATTAACTAATTTACCCTCACCAGTTGTCAAATGAGGTATTGCGTGATATGAACGATGAATGAGAGCGTTACCGTCGATTAAAACGATCTTATCAACTTCGTCATCTTTAGTTGTATTTAGATCATTTGTGGGCATAAAATACTTTAATAATTTGTGACTAGCGATTACGCGTGATTCATGATTACATGTGATTCATTGTGATGGATTAAACAATGAGTCACGCGAAGCAAACCACTATGAATCACTATTTATCACTAATAATCTAATTTTTCTTCCCCAGCGCTTCTTCCACCACCTGGCGATCGGACCAAGGGATAAACTGATTCTCGCCCACTGCCATTTTAGTCTCGGCACCTTTACCGGTAATTAACACTACATCACCATGCTTGGCTAAGGATATGGCTTTTAATATAGCAGCCTTGCGATTCAAAATTTTAAAAAAGTTTTCACCGAGTTTTTTAGGATTATCTTTGGTAGCGCCACGAACAACTCCTTCGCTAACCTGCTCAATGATAACTTTGGGATCCTCGTTATATGGATCTTCATCAGTTACAATGGCAATATCAGCATAACGCCCAGCAAGCGAACCTAAAATTGGTCGTTTAGTCTTGTCTCTATTACCGGTTGCACCACCAACATGAATAATCCTACCTTTAGTCATATTTTTAACTGTCTCAAACACTTTTTGCAGTCCATCAGGAGTATGAGCAAAATCAATTATTACACCAAAATCTTGTCCGCAATTAATTTGTTCCATACGGCCAGAAATCCCTTTAATTTTTTCCAAGGCTTTTTTGATGGTAGTGAGTTCCAAATCTTCAGCAAATCCAACCGACACCGCTGCTAACGCATTATAGATATTGAATTTACCAGGCAAATTTAAATTAATTGGAATTTGCCCATCAGGAGTAATTACAGTGATTAAACTTCCATTGGGCTCCATAATTACCTTGCGAGCAGTAATATCAGATTTATTATCTAGCCCATACAAATACGTCTTACCTGCAATCATTTTACTAAAGTCACTAGCCGCCTCATCATCAGCATTAATCACGCTAAACTTAGGATTATGAGCAAAAAGTAAAATTTTAGCCTCTTTATACTCCCCATAAGTTTTATGATAATCCAAGTGATCGTGTGTAATGTTTGTTAAAACCACGCCGTGATATTTAATCCCCCAAACTCGGTTTTGGATTAAAGCGTGTGAGGTAGTTTCAATAATTGCATATTGGCAACCAGCACTTACTGCATCTCGTAGAAACTTTTGCACAAGAAATGGGCTTAGTGTTGTCATCTTATACTCATTAACAACCTTATTTGATCCAATTTTAAAATCTATTGTCGTAGCCATGGCAACTTGAAAACCAGCTTCTTCTAAAATAGCGTCTACGAGATGGCAAACCGTTGTTTTACCATTGGTGCCTGTTACGCCAATCACTTTTAACCGTTTTGCTGGGTAACCATAATATAACGCAGCAATAATAGCGCGCATCTTGTGAGTCCAAATGATAAACTTTTCACTAACAAATGGACGGAGAAATTTTTTGATTTGGTTGATCATGTGTTAATCTCCACTAATCTTATCTCACCAATATCACGAATAGATATTATTAGTGAAATTCGTGTAATGAAATTAGTGGGGTTTAATACCTATTTATATTTCTTAACAATTTTATACATCCAGTATAGAGCTGGTTGATATACTATATCATATGCATCAGGGTAATGCAAGAAGTTTTCTTGGTTAAAATTTTGATTTATAAAACCCATTTTAAAACGAGTTATTCCAGACCACGAGTGATTCGTGGAGATTTTAGATTTATGATTTATGATTTCAGATTTATTTGATTCACTTAGATTTTGAATTATTCCGCGTTGTTCTGTGTCGAGTTTGTTTCCATGTTCCGCATTGTTCAGCGGAGCAACCCCACCGAAGTTGTACCATTTACATCCTTTTTTCTTAGCACATTTTATAGCTTCCCACTGCATAAGGTAAGGGGCCATTAATTGACGCTTACTCCAGTCTGACGCACCATGGAGGTAATAGCACATGTCGCCATGATAAAGTAGGATGGCGGAAGCAACTGGAACATGATCATGTAACATGTAGCATGTAACAAGTTCAACTTTAACTTCTTTACCATTACCAAGAATTTTGAGCATTTTTTGGTAATATGCGCGACTATGATATTTAAACCCATCATGAGCACTAGTCTTAACAGCTAGATTGTAAAAAATATCAATATCTTTTGAATCCTGTGAAACTTCAACTTTTAAATCTTTTTTCTGTGCTAAACGAATATTATATCGGGTTTTAGAATGCATTTGCTCTAATAACTTTTCTTCCGTAAGACTTACATCGAGTATTAACTCGTCTTGAGGCTGTAAGCAATTTACGATTTTAGATTTTAGATTTATGATTTGTTTGGTTATTGTATCTTGTATCTTGGTGTTTTCTAGCAAGTTTGGTTCTATCTTACAAAATATCGCATTTTCTTTATTCGCAAGCTCAGCTAACTCTTTATAAAATAATTCTATTTCCTTAGTTTTTCGTTTTTCGTTTTCAGTTTTAAGTTCTATTCTTGCCGCATAAAACCAACTCTTACCAAAAGGTAAATCAAATTTAACTACCAATTTATCATCAATCCAAAAAATCTTGCGCCCATACGCCTCTTGAAACTCTGCCCAATCTTTTGTTTGAAGAAATGATCTTGACATAATTTAATAAAATGATATAATAATTTTAGAAGGACCTCGGCCGGAGTTCATACACTCCCACTGGCGGAGGTTTTTTATTTGTCTGGAATTATTGATATTAAATCTTTCCTCTTAGTTCTTTTATTTTCTTTAATTTGCACTCGAAAATATTCATTACTCTTAGTCACTCCCAAAAATCTATAAAGAATTTCCTCTGGTTTATTTGGATTATCCTTTGTAGTTGGATTATTTGAATTATTACTAATTAAATCAAATGCACACTCATAAAATTTTAATCTTCGAGTTCTATCTTTTTCGTGTTTATCATAAAGATGTCTCCAAAAAATATTTAAAAAAACTTTTTCACCCCTAAAATATTTAGAACGCAAATATGGTGTACGTTTAGTTTTAATCGATCTAAAAATCTTTTTAGCTTGTTTTTCAACCTCTTTAAAATTACTTCCTGAAAGTTTGTTAATTTTAGTTCTATAAATATCAGTAGATGATTTCATATCTTTATTCTACCAGTTTTTAAAGGATAAAAAAAGGAGGCACAGATGTGCTCCTTCTTGATCACCTCCTTACATAAAAAACGATTAGAACGCGTCTGCGGGCATTCCGTGATCATTTGGGTCTCTGGTTTTTCTCTCGGTAACTTTTGTGACCGGTTCATCACCAGTAGCGATACCAGAAAATTTATGTTCCATTGGCCCAGCTGCCGGGAATCCGTCGATGGAGTTTTCACTCTCAATAAGTTCTTCCACTACTTCTACCTCCTTTAACCTAATTTAACCCATTCTTTGCTCAGCTGAGGGAAACTCTCAGTCGACCGAATATCTTCGATCCAACTATATAATATTTCAAATTCTCCTCTTCGGGTTTCCAATTTAATCTTCGTCAGCATAAGTGAGATATAGTCAGCAAAACCAGGAATTGGTATTTGATTGGATTCCGGAGGATTTTTGGGAGTCTGATAAGAAATTATGACTCCATTAACTTCATATTTACCATCGGGCGAATCAGGATCGTTAATTGTGATTATTAAAGGAGTTTTTTTATCAATAAGCTCCTTTACATAATCTAAATTAGTCATAATCGCTATTTTTGTAAATAATGCTACATTACCAGCAATATTCACAAAATCGCGATTTGAGCGAGGGTCATTCATTGCACTTTCGCGTATAATACTGCCCATTGATCTAATAGCTCCCTCATGTATCTCTGAATTATCTGGGGATTCTGATGCAAGTTCGTAAAGTCTATTGAGTTTTATCCGATCATCACGTTTTTTTGATAACCTTTTCAGAAATCCCATGACTTTTCCTCCTTGTATGCACTTGATAAAGATCGGTTGTTATCTTATAATAGGGTAACAATTGATTAATTAAAAGGATAACAGAAAAAATGACTAGTGTCAACCATAAAACAATTAGAATTTTGGCCATTGAAAGCTCATGTGACGAGACCGCGGCAGCGGTTATTCATGTAACCTCTCGAAAATACTCGAGGCAGGCATGTAACATGAAACATGTAACAAATTTAAAAATAATTTCTAATGTTGTCTCTTCGCAAGTGAAACTGCATGCTGCCTACGGTGGAGTGTATCCTGAACTGGCCTCTAGGGAACATGTCCACAATATTATACCTGTGATACAAGAATCTTTGAATAATATTGCGGAAATCCCAAATCCCAAGTCCCAAATCCCAAACAAATATCAATCTTCCAATAACCAATTTCTAAACAAATCTGAAATCGAAAATCTTAAATCTAAAATTGACTGCATCGCCGTCACCACCGGTCCCGGTTTAATCGGCTCACTATTAGTTGGCGTCAATACTGCCAAAACCCTAGCCTACACGCTCAATAAACCAATTTATGCTATTAATCATCTAGAAGGACATATTTACTCGTGCTTCGCAGGAACAAATTCCAATAGCCAAGTTACAAATCCCAAACAAATTCCAAATCTCAATATTCAAAATTCAAAACTAATTCATAATTCATCATTCATAATTCATAATTCGCCAAAATTTCCAATTTTGGCTCTTATTGTCTCCGGCGGACATACTTCACTTGTTTATATAAAAAATCATTTTGATTATAAGGTGATTGGTGAAACACTAGACGATGCTGCGGGTGAGGTTTTTGATAAAGTAGCTCGCATGCTTGATATCGGATACCCGGGAGGACCCGCCGTCGCAAAGATGGCGATGAAACGAAAAACTCAAAACGAAAAACTCAAAACCAAATCTAAAATCTTAAATCATAAATCTAAAATTTCTTTCCCTCGTCCTATGATCAACTCAAATAATTTCGACTTTTCTTTCTCAGGGCTTAAAACTGCTGTACTTTATACATGGCAAAAAATAAAAATTAAAAATGAAAAACTAAAAACTAAATCTGAAATCTTAAATCTTAAATCTGAAATCTGTCGTGAGTTTCAAGAAGCAGTAGTGGAAACTTTAGTTACCAAAACACTCCGTGCTGCACAAAAATATAAAGTAAAATCTATTTTACTATGCGGAGGAGTCTCTGCAAATTCCAGACTCCGTCAGGAGTTTGAATTAGCTCTAGGTTGTCATCCTGTCTTCGACTCCGCCCATTCGAATCATACTCAGGGCGTCCCGAGTATATGGAGG
>CAZXAY010000041.1:0-9290 GCA_964638435.1 uncultured Candidatus Saccharibacteria bacterium
ACAATTTTTGAAGGCAAGAAAATCCGTAGGGTTTGGGATGAAAAAGAAGAAAAGTGGTATTTTTCGGTTGTGGATATTATTGAAGTTTTAAGTGAGAGCAAAAATCCTCAGGTTTATTGGCGCGTTCTTAAAAAAAGACTAAAAGATGAAGGATCAAATGAAACCGTTACAAAATGTAACGCTTTGAAAATGATTGCCGAAGATGGTAAAATGCGTCTAACCGATGTTGCTGACGTGGAAACATTACTACGTCTTATACAATCAGTCCCATCTAGAAAAGCTGAACCAATCAAGCTCTGGCTAGCAAAAGTTGGATATGAGCGAGTTCAAGAAATATCCGATCCAGAAAAAGCTTTAAACCGTTCAAGAAATTATTGGCAAAAAATGGGTAGAAGTCAAAAATGGATTCAACAAAGAATGATGGGGCAAGAAATCCGCAATAAACTTACAGATTATTGGAAAAACCATGAAGTTAACCAGCAAGATGAATATGCAATACATACTAATATTATTCATGAAGAATGGAGCGATTTATCGGTTAAGCAACATAAAAATTTAAAAGGTTTAAAAACAGAAAATCTACGTGATCATATGAGCGATGCAGAATTAATTTTTACGGCTCTAGCCGAACTTTCCACCCGTCAAATTGTCGAAGCCACAGAAACAAAGGGTTTAGAAGAAAACAAAATTCCTGCCAAAAAAGGTGGACAAGTCGCCAAACATGCTAAAATAGAATTAGAACAAAAAACTGGAAAAAAAATTGTCAGCAAAAATAATTTTTTACCAACAAATAGAAAACTAATCAGGTAAAAAATATCAAACCCAACCTGTTATCACCTTGAGGGTGATATAAGGTTAGCAATGAATAAAGTTAATAAATTTAATGAATAATGGATAATAAATGTCTTTAAAACATATTTATTCACAAAAAATATCAAAAACAATAGATAAACCATATATTTATACAATTATAGCTGATAAATCAGCTTTGTATCTAATTGAAATTACTGCCAGTGCTAAAAGCCATGGGCAAAGATTAAGTTTTAATAAACAAGCTGATGACGAATTAAAACTGCAATTAGGAACCCAGCCCAATCTTTTCCAAAATCAAAAATCTGCCATTTGGAATGGCAATCAATTAAAAAATCTTAAAAAAACTATAGTATTTATAATTTATTTAGAAAAAGGCAATCACCAGTGGAAGTTAATTCCTAAAAACAAACCATACATTGAACAAATAAATGTTTATCAAACCCAAGATAATAAAATCGAATACAATCCAACCATTAACAATCCTGCCCAAGATGGAGACCGCCGCCCATGGTATAGTTTCGTATTTATTAATCTAGATTTAATAAATATCTCTGTTCAAGCCAAAGTCAAAAAACAAGTGCTATCCTTTGACGATGATGATCTAAAAATTGTCATTAATAATGGAGACCCAATTAAAAATGAGACTAAAAAATCTCATAAAGACTGGTTCTGGTGCGGTAAAATCCTCAAAGGTCAATCCAAAGAATTTACACGAGAACTCAATTGCTCCAAAAGTATTTATACCATTGATTTATACGCAGATCGAACACCATTATTAGAGAAAGTGAATTTTGAGCTTTACCAACCTTTCCAGCCCATTCCAAGAATTAAACCATACAATAAAATTGATCAAAATGATTATAATCGTTTTGATCATGAAATAATAAATGCAGTTATTTTTTGGAATAACGAATTTAGCAAACAAAAATTTCCTCCAACTGAACCATTAAATCCCAATCTAATAAAGGCTATGATCTATATCGAAACTCGTATGGGTTATGGATCTGGATCTAATCAAGCTTATCCTGATGTAATGCAAGTTTGGGATGAAGCCAATAATACTCCTCAAACTATTAAAGGATTGCCTGGATTTTCCGCCAACGAATTTATTTCTAAAACAGAATATGGTCACATGAGCTATAATTATCCTAAAGATCACATCCCACCCAAAGTTGAAAATCCTAATGAAAGTATTTTTTGGGGCGTTCGTTGGTTATATAATAAAGCACAAGATTATTATGGTACGGGAGTAAATGATCTTAATCCTCCCTATACAAGGAAATGGATAACATGGAAACAAGCATTATTAGTTTATAATGCCAATGCTAAGCTAAAAGAAGGATATCAAAAAGATGTCATAAAAATTTTGGAAAAAGGTGAAGGACCAAAAGGAGAAAAATTATGGTGAGAATTTTCTCTTCAAAAATAAAGATTCCATCTGTTTATATTGTTTTGTTAATATCAGTGTTATTAAATATTATTCTATTTATCAAATACGCCAATTCATATCGAGATGAAAAATTAAGTCATGTTAAAGGTTTATCTGACCGATCATCTGATGATATGCAAATCGTTGAATCAAAACAACTATCAAACGGTAAATATGTGGCTGTTCTAAGACATATAATGTTTGATGGAATGGGATTAGCTATATTAGATGATAATCATAATGTTAGTGAATGGTTACCAGAATGTGAATATTTCGGTCCAAACGAAGGCGATAGATATCCTGGAGATCATTTGGACTGGTGGACGCTCGATGATATTAATAATGATGGTTTTCAAGAACTGGCGGTTCAATATACTATGATTGGTTCAGCTGGTTCTCATCCTTTTTATTTATATCAATATAAAAATGATTCCTTTAATTTGTTATTTAAATTTATTGAAGGACGCAGCAATGTTGAATTAAAAGATTTAGATAACAATGACTATAAAGAGATAATTTTTACTTTTTCGCTCAGCTCAACTGGCTGGTACGAACGGACATATACTCCTTGGAAGGAAGTTTGGACTTGGCAAAATGGCAAGTATCAATTAGCAAATAACCTATTTCCTGATATTTATCAAGAAATGTTGCCAAAATATGATGAATTGATGAAAGATAGTCAAGAAAATGAGCTTGCTCAACCATATCTACCTGTGATAAAATGTTTAGAGGAAAAGGCTAAATTAAATATTAGCGGAATACTCGCCGATGGCAAAGACTGCCGTAATTTAATTCCGTAAAATAAAAACGGAATTGCCAAGCAGCTATTACTCAAAAATTAACAGAGATTACAGCTGGATCGGAAGCGCTAAGAGCATAATCACGTAACATATAGCATGTAACATTGTGAACAAAAAACAAATCACAATTTTCCAAGGCAAGAAAATCCGTAGAGTTTGGGATGAAAAAGAAGAAAAGTGGTATTTTTCGGTAGTGGATGTAATTGAAGTTTTGGCTCAAAATAAGAGACCAAGAAAGTATTGGAATGACCTAAAAACAAAATTAAAAGCTGAAGGTAGTGAGGTGTCCGAAAAAATCGGACAACTAAAAATAATGGTATTTAATTTCAGTTGGTGACAATTTGTGACCAACTGTCATCCTGAACTTGTTTCAGGATCTAAATAAAAAAGATGCTGAAATAAATTCAGCATGACAAAATAAGATAATATAGATTCCGAAACAAGTTCGGAATGACAGATTAAAAGAACCTGCAAAATCGCCAAACATGCTCGACTTGAACTAGAACAAAAAACTGGAAAAAAAATTGTCAGCAAAAATAATTTTTTACCAACAAATAGAAAACTAATCAGGTAAAAAATATCAAACCCAACCTGTTATCACCTTGAGGGTGATATAAGGTTCACAATGAACAAGGTTAATAAATTTAAGGAATAATGGATAATAAATGTCTTTAAAACTCATTGATTCACAAAAATTGTCAAAAATAATAAAAGAACCTTATGTTTTTACTCTTAAAACAGATAACTCGGCGATTTATTTAATAGAAATTACTGCCAGTGTTAAAAGCAGGTTGCAAAATCATAGCTTTAATAAACAAGCAGATGATGAATTATCAATACAGATTGTAGATCAACCAGACATACTTCATAAGGTAAAATCTGCCATTTGGAATGGTAATGAACTAAAAAATCTGCAAAAAACTGTAGTATTAATAATTTATTTAGAAAAAGGCAATCATCAGTGGCAATTAATTCCCAAAAACAAACCATATATTGAACAAATTAATGTTTATCAAAACTGCGATGATAAAATAGAATTTATTCCAGCTATAAATAATCCTTCTCAAGACGGTAACTGCCGACCATGGTATAGCTTGATTCTTCTAAATCTTGGATTAGAAAAAATTACTGTTCGCGCTAAAGCTAAAAAACAGTCATTCTCCTTTGACGATGATGATCTAAAAATTGTTATCAATGATGGTAACCCCTTTAAAAATGAAACCAACAAATCGCATAAAGACTGGTTTTGGTGCGGAAAAATTCTCAAAGGAAAATCAAAGGAATTTTCTTATGAACTTAATATTTCAAAAGAAATTCATACTATTGATTTTTATGCTGACAGAACACCATTATTAGAAAAATTAATTTTTGAATTCAAAACACCTTTTCAACCCGTCATAAAAATTCAACCGTATAAGAATATTGATCAAAACGATTATAACCGCTTTGATAATGAAATAGTAAATGCGGTTGATTTTTGGAACAATGAATTTAGTAAACAAAAATATTCTCCTGATGAACTATTAGACCCGAATCTAATAAAAGCCATAATCTATATTGAAACAAGAATGGGTTATGGATCTGGATCTAATTCAGCTTATCCTGATGTAATGCAAGTAGCCGATGAACTAAACCCAGCTATTCATACTCTCAATAATGACGGTTGGATTGATCCTAATACAGGAAAAATTACTAGAGAATCTGAATTTATTAACGAAAATGAATTTTGGATTATGGATTATAATAATAAAGCCAACGGCAAAACTTCCGAACAAAGTATTTATTGGGGAATACGCTGGCTTTATCATAAAGCGCAAAAATTTTATGGAACTGGTTCAAAAGGTGAGTTAGATCCTCCTTATGTTAGAGAATGGAAGAGCTGGAAACAAGCAGTTATGGATTATAATGACAGTCCACGAAAAGTAGAATACCAAAAAGAGGTTTTTCAACTTTATGAAAAAGGAATAGACCCCGAGGGGGGACAATTATGGTAAAACTACGTTTCCTGTTGGGAAAGGTTTTTGTTCCAGTAATTGTTGGGATATTCATTATTACAGCTTTTTTGACAATAAAATCAATCGATAATAGTAATAATAAAGGCGAGGTTAAAGGTAGTTTTATTAAACTACCCTCCGGATTAAAAAATTTGGTGGAAAAACAATTACCAGATGGTCAGTTTGTAGCTATTTTAGATCATGAAGTTTTTACGGGTCTGGGGATTGCTCTATTAGATAAAGATCGGGGTTTTATTCAATGGTTACCTGAAGCAGAATATCTTGGTCCTAATGAAGGCGATAAATATCCTGGACAATATGTTGATTGGTGGGAATTGGGTGATATTAATAATGATGGCAAAACAGAGATGGCTATCGAGTTAATTGTGTCTGGTAGCGGCTTATTTCATCCTTTTTATCTTTATCAGTATCAGGATAGTTCATTTAAATTATTACTGCAATTTGAAGACGGAGTCAATCACACAAAACTAGTTGATTTAAATAATGATAATATTAATGAAATTTTATATTCTTTTGTGTTAAGTTCGATTGGATGGTACGAACGGACATATACTCCTTGGAAGGAAGTTTGGACTTGGCAAGATGGAAAATATCAATTAGCTAACAATCTATATCCCGATATTTACCAAGAGATGTTGCCGAAATATGATGAATTGATGAAAGATAGTCAAGAAAATGAACTTGCTCAACCTTATCAACCCGTGATAAAATGTTTAGAGGATAAAGCTAAATTAAATATACAAGGTATATTTGCTGATGGCAAAGATTGCCGTAATTTAATTCTATAAAGTAATAAGGGAATCGCCAAGCATACTAAAATAGAATTAGAACAAAAAAACTGGAAAGAAAATAGTTAGTCCAAGTAATTTTAAATCAAATAATAAACAAATAAAATAACGGAGCAAATATGTCAGAAACAACAAAAAACCCCCATGTTGCAGAAGCTATGCGGGGTAAAGGAAAAATCAGTCAAATTATTGGCGCGGTGGTAAGTGTTAAGTTTGAAAATCAAGAAGATTTGCCAAAAATTTACGAAGCGCTAGAGCTAATAAATTCGACTAGTAAAGAAAAATTGATTCTTGAAGTTGAACAACATCTAGGTGACTCAGAAGTAAAATGTGTTGCTATGGGTTCAACCGACGGGTTAGTTCGTGGTACCGAGGTTACTTCAACCGGCTCGCCTATTAGCGTACCAGTTGGTAAAGAAACTTTAGGTAGAATTTTTAATGTAGTTGGCGACCCAGTTGACGGTCAAAAAGCGCCAGAAACTAAAAAACGTTATCCAATTCACCGCGAAGCACCAAAATTTAAAGACTTAGAAACTAAACCAGAGGTACTTGAAACCGGCATTAAGGTTATTGACCTAATTTGTCCATTTTTAAAAGGTGGAAAAGTTGGTCTTTTTGGTGGTGCTGGAGTAGGTAAAACTGTTATTGTGCAAGAACTTATCAATAACATTGCTAAAGCTCACGGAGGATATTCTGTTTTTGCAGGAGTTGGAGAAAGAACACGTGAAGGAAACGATTTATATAAAGAAATGAAAGATTCTGGAGTTATAGATAAACTGGCCATGGTTTTTGGTCAAATGAACGAACCACCTGGAGCTCGCCTCCGTGTAGCCTTAACCGGACTTGCCATTTCTGAGTATTTCCGTGATGAAGAAGGTAAAGATGTTCTACTATTTATCGACAATATTTTCCGCTTTACTCAAGCTGGTTCCGAAGTGTCAGCCTTGCTTGGTCGTATGCCATCTGCAGTAGGTTACCAACCAAACTTGGCTACAGAAATGGGAGAATTGCAAGAAAGAATTACTTCAACCAACAAAGGTTCCATTACATCAGTGCAAGCTGTTTATGTGCCAGCTGATGACCTAACTGACCCAGCCCCTGCAACAACCTTTGGTCATTTAGACTCAACTGTTGTGTTATCCCGTGCACTAACCGAACTTGGAATCTATCCTGCTGTTGACCCACTTGATTCATCTTCAACTGTGCTTGATCCAAAAATTGTTGGTCAAGAACATTATGATATAGCCCGCGGTGTGCAAAAAGTACTTCAAAAATATAAAGATCTTCAAGATATTATTGCAATTTTGGGTATGGAAGAATTATCAGAAGACGACAAAATGGCCGTTACCCGCGCTCGCAAAATTCAAAAATTCTTATCCCAGCCATTTAGTGTTGCCGAAATTTTTACCGGCCGACCAGGTAAATATGTAAAATTAGCTGACACTATCCGATCCTTCAAAGATATTCTTGACGGAAAATACGATGATGTAAATGAACAAGAATTTTATATGAAAGGCGACATTAGTGAGGTGAAAGCAAAATAAATTCAAAACTCAAATTTGTCCCACTTCATTACCAACTTTGCTAAAGCTACGCTGGTCAAGAAAATTACGAGGGATAAATAATTTTTAACCCGCCTGCCATGACTGGCATGTCGGGCAGGTCAATTATAAATGGTTAAATGTTTTAAACATTTGAATTTGAAAAATTGAATAAAAATTAAAAATTAAAAATTGGAATTTTATGAATAACAAGCTTCATTTTGAAATAATAACTCCCGACAAAGTCGTCTACTCCGACGAGATAGACTCCATAACCCTTCCAACAACTGAGGGTGAGATTACGATACTCCCTGGTCATATTCCCATTGTCTCCCCCACTGCCTTTGGCGAGATTGTGGTAAAAAAAGGTAGCGAAATTCATCATATGGCTGTGATGGGTGGATTTATTGAAACTTCTGACAATAAAGTACGATTGCTTGCTGATGCAGCCGAGCTTGCCGATGAAATTGATGAAAGGCGCGCCCAAGAAGCACTCAAGCGTGCTGAAAAAGCTAAATCTGAAGCAAAAGACGATGTTGCCTTTACCGATGCCACAGCTGCTCTAGAACGTGCCATTACTCGAATCAAGATTGCCGGGCGTAAGAAACATCACTAGTAGCAGAAGAATTATGAATTATGAATTATGAATTATGAATTATGAATTATGAATTTAAAAACCACCTCGTCGCGTTAACTTGGTGGTTTTAGATTTGTTTTGGTTGACAATAGCTTTTGGCTAACTCGATGATCGAGTTATACACTTTCTCACTTAATATGTACATATCTGACAATTTAATGATTAATCTATAAAGTTCTGTTGTTTTATCTATTTCTAATTGATTGCTATAATCTGTAATTAGCTTGTGGTATCGTAATCTTGCAGATCTAGCCATTGCTCTTAATTTTTTGATCCTTTGTTGAAAATTACTTAGGATTGTAATAAATTGTTGAACGTCTTTATTACTTGAAAAAACTAACATCATTGTTTGACCGTTATCTGGTGTAAATCTGGTTTCAATCTCGCCAAATTTATAGAATAGAAGCAAACAACTGTTAATTTGATCTGCCTCTTCTGGGGATTCCGGAATAACTATATATTTACCATTCTCATAGATAATTCTCACACTCATCACCTCCTTAACACATCCGGCGAATCTAATATTAATCTTTCTTAAGCATCTTTTCCAGATAACTAATTGCTTGATCAATTAAAGCTCGGTCGATAATGCAATCTTGTTTTTTTACAAGAAATGCAGAAAATTCATTAAGCATTTGACACCAGCGATCAGCAATATCTTTTTTATAAAAAAATAATGTTGTTTGCTCGTGATCATCTATTGGGTATTGAATGTATTTATCAACTCCGTAGTCAAAATCTGGATCTTTTATAAGTAATGAAATAAAAAACTGATATTCCTGACTTGTCTCGGGAATTAGAACAAAACCGTTTTCATGTTGTTTGACTATTGCCATCTTACCTGCCTCCTTTTAGAAATCTTAGAAATTGGATCAGAATATCTTTATAGTAGACAAATTTTCTAATTATAACTTGCCAAAATCCGTTATTCTCACTATCATCTGAAACATGCAATTTCCATTGACCTTTTTTCATATTTATGACCTCACATATATCAATTTGTTAATATGCGTCTAATAGCTTATTATATTAGTAAAAGATGATATTGTCAACAAAAAACAGCCCTAATGGACTATTTATGGCGGACCGGACGAGACTTCCCACTTCGCCCTTCGGGCTCCGAGGGATAAACTTCTCGTCTCGTCTAAATTAATAATATGGCTGGACAAATGGGTCTAGAACTTTTTCATGTCCTTCGACTCATTTTATTCGCTCAGGGCATTCTCCAATCTCTTGGCTGAAAGCCATGAGCTTGTCGAATGGCGGA
>CAZXAY010000042.1:0-9256 GCA_964638435.1 uncultured Candidatus Saccharibacteria bacterium
GCGATAAATACAAACAATGTGACACATTGTGACTAATAGTGATTTGCTTAGCGTGATATTTTGTGTTTTTACGATATGTCACAATTTATCACAATGAGTCATCACAAGCAAACTATCTATTATTCTAACTAATGGTAACAAAAAAAATATTGATTGTCAATCAAAATAATTAACAGGTTATTTACCAATAAGAAAATTCCACCACTTTACATAATTAGGAATTATGGCAATTTTTTTTGAAGGATGATCACTACTAGTTGAGTCAGAGATATCTGTAGTATCAGTTTTATCACTATTTTCTGGCACTATGACTACTGTTTCGCCCTCTTTTTTTAAATCCAGTTTACGTCTGGCCTCGATCTCTTTATAAGTATTTGTTTGGTAATATAAATTTTGATTTTTGATCATCTGATTTTGATTGGCTAGATCTGTAATTTCATTATTAACATTAAGAATTTTTTCGTTAACTTGGTAATTACTAAAAATTGATCGGCCTAAGTTAAAAAGGATATACAAAATAATTAGTAAAATAATTACTCTTCCAAGATTATTAGTGATTGATAAAATATTTATTTTCATCCTACATTTATTATAGCACGAAAATCCCACCTTTTGGAGGTGGGATTTTCTAGGATAGTTTGGTTACTTCTCGATTCCTCGACAGGCTCGGAATCGCATCGAGTAAGGTCGAGATGCGATTATCACTCGAAGTAAATCGATATTGAGTATCTCTCGACTCTTCAACAAGTTCAGAGTCGTGTTGAGCTGAGTCGAAACACGACAAGCTCGAGATAATTTGGTTACAATTGGAATACTTCTCGACAAGCTCGAAGTAAATCGTTTACGATTTACCATCTACCAAATTTTTCTTCTTTTTTAGTTTTCTTTTTGGTAGTTTTAGTTTTGGATGATGAATCTTTTTCCATCCACCATTGATACCCGTAGTATCCACCAGCAACTGCTCCTATAGCAATAATCAAGATTGCCAGGGTAACTAAGGTTCGTGAGGTTTTAGAGTTAGTATCCTCGCCTTTTGTATCGCCGTTTTCTGGTCCAATTGTTTCAACTTCAGTTTCCCCAGTTGGAGTGGTGTCGACAGGTTGATCAATTTTTTGAGTTTCTGATGTGGCAGCGACTACTTCTGTCACAACTTTGTCGTTAAGAGTAAACTCGGCAATTTGCACCTCGTTAGAGTTATTGCCAGCACTATCTGTTATAGCCAGAGTTATTTTGTGTGTTCCGGCTGTTAATTTATCAAGTGTAGCACTAGTAACAGTATAATTCCATTTACCAGAGCTGTCGGCATTAGTGTAATCGGTAAAGGCTAAGTCGGAATAAATTCTAATAGTTAATTGGGCATTTGGCTCACTAGTACCAGAAAGGATGACATCATCACCCTTAGTTACAGTGCCACCGTTTGGAGTGTCAACTACAACTGCATCGCTTGGATTTACTGTGTCTAAAATAATAGTGTCAGAAATTATTAAACTTATATTGCCCGCCTTATCCATAAATTTGGTATAAACAGTTTTGGTACCATCTCCAGTTGGTAAAGAATAAGTTTTGCTAACTGCGTAATTTTCCCAAGCGGTAAAATCAACACCATTGTTAGAAAAAGCCATTGATTTAACCCCAGAAGTATCTGTTGTAGACAAATTTAGAGTAACATTATTTGATTTGGTATAATTTGCGCTATTATTTATGGCAATTGTTCCTGTTGGTAAAATTGAATCCTTAATAATAGTTTTTGAGATTACTAGAGTTTGATTACCAGCTTTATCAACAAATTTAACATAAACTGTTTTAACTCCATCATCACTGGTTAAGACCCAAGCAGTTTTTGAGGTCGCATAGGCTTCAGCAGTTGTCCAAGTTGTCCCATCGTTAGAAAATAGCATTTTATCCATACCAGAAGTAACGTCCGAAGCAGATAAAGTTAAGGTGACCGAACCAAGTGTGGTATAAGCTGCATCAGAATCAATGCTAAGTGTGCCATTAACTGGTGCAGTGGCATCATAAGTAATTTCGTCGGAAATTGTTACTGTTGTTTCGTTACCTGCTTTATCCATAAATTTAGCATATACTGTTTTTACACCGTCATTGGTTGTTGAGTATGTTGTGGCAAGTAAATCCCATGTTTTGCTAGTATTATAACTTTCCCAACTTGACCAAGAAGTACCGTTATTGGAAAATTTCATTTTATCCATACCAGAAGTCAGGTCAGTTGCTGCCAGTGTTAATGTCACACTTTTATTATTGGTATAAGTTGCGTCATTGTTGATAGAAACTGTTCCAGCTGGAGCAGTAGTGTCAAAGGTGATAATATTAGAAACTTTGGCACTTTCATTGCCAGCTGCGTTTTTGAACTGCGCGTAGACTGTTTTATTACCATCACCAGCACTGAGTGTCCAAATTTTAGTTGCAGCGATATTTTCCCAACCAAACCAAGTGATATTGTCATTGGAAAAGCGCATTTTAGTCACATCTGCTGAAGCAGTCATTTTTAGTGTTACAGTGTTAGAAGTGGTATAAACTGCGCCATCATTTATTGTAAATGATCCAGCGGGAGTTGATGTATCATATGTAAAGGATTTGGTTGTAGAAGTCACTTGTGTATTACTGGCAATATCAACCGCGTAAGATTTTACAGTGTAATTAATCCCATTCTCTAGTATGCTAGAACTTAAATAAAAGTACCAATCACCAGCTGTGTAAGTTGTGGTTAACAAAAATTCGCTTATTTGCCAATCTACACCGTTAAAGTATTTACTATCAGAATTTCTTTGAACGCTAGTTGCAATACCATCAATTCCACTAGTAGCGTCACTCGCAGTACCACTTACTTTATCTGGCCATGTTAGAGGACCGTAAGTGCTATCTGCCATAGTTATTGTTGAAGTTGGAGCAACTGTATCTTTATTAGCTTGCGTGCCAGTCAAAGTTGTAGATTTGTTACCTGCTGCGTCAGTTACAAATGCATTTAGGGCAACATTACCATCAGTAAGTGTTTGTAAATCAAGACTAGCATAATTAACAGTTCCAGCACCATTTGTGCCAGCAGAATTATAACTTAATAATCCAGCAAATTCTAAAGTTACATTATCGGTGGTTAATGAATTTGCACCAAGAGTAACACTAGAGGTAACTGCAGATTTTGAGTAACTATTGATTACATTTGCTGCATTGTTAGTACTAGCGTTTACATAGGCGGCAGTTGGTGCGTCTGGGGCAATTATGTCTTTTTGGCCAGGTGTTCCTTCTAAATATCCAGTAGAAATACCAGTTGCAGTGTCAATGACCTTGATCCAAGGGACTACTGTACCATCAACCAAAGTATTTGCGTTTAACGTGAATTCTTGGTGAGTTTGATCTGTAATCGCAGTTATTGTGTCATTTACTTTATTCCCTGATTCATCCACTAAATAAGCTGTTAAAGTAGAATCTTGATAACTTGATAATTCTGCTTCAACCGCAACAGTTGCTTTAGTGATGTTATTAATAAAATTGGCAGGATTATCAGCAGTTGCTTTGATATTGGCTGATTTAGTATAGACTGGTAAAACTGAATTACTAGCTTGGTTTGAAGCATTTGGTGAAGCAATAAGGTCGCTATACCAGCAACTAGAACCATCATCTACTCGTCCTATGGTTTTATCAACGCTTGGGGCCGAAGAAATTTGCGTCCATGGATTTGGACCATAAGTTATTTGATCTAAAGTATCACTAGTTGTATCTAATAATGAGACATCATCAGCGTCGTTGCGAAGTTTATTACCAGCTAAATCTAATTTAAGAAATCCATTTGGGGCAATTATAGTTGTAGTTGGAATTATATAAAGTGATCCAGCATAATCAATCGATGTAAAATACCAGCCAGAGACATCTACTGGTGTATCAGAGGAGCTATTATATAGTTCAATCCATTCTTGAGTTGAATTTACCATCATCTCATTAATTAATACAGTATTATCAGCAGCGTAGGCTTTGTCTAGATTAACTAGATTCAGCAGTGTGCTGGGAATAATCAGCGATGCCATGGTAAGTACGGCAATATATTTTTTTAACATATTAAACATTCTTTCTCCTTTTCCCCTTATATTTTATAGAGTTTTTGCTTTCATATTATTCGTAATTCGTATATATTTGTATTTGGTAGATAAACCAAAAATATCTCGTCATGATTAAATAGACCAGTTTTTTTGTTTTTGCCTCTCGATAAACTCGAAGTAAATCTTTGTAATGTAATCGAGAGATTTATTTGTATCTAGCCCTCATAAAAATCAGTTTGTTCCTAACCCAAGCTTAATTTGTGGATTAAGACAGTCAAAAAATTTCATAAAGACATTATTAGCTTATAAATCTTATAAAACCTTGTCAATATCGTTTTACGAACGCGGATGTGGATAATTTATTCATATTCCGTTCGTGATTAAAATAGATTATAAGATAAAAATAAAAAAACACCCCAATAATGCTTTATGGGGATAAATAACGCTTATAATTAATGGGTCGCAAAAATGTTGATACAATTTACGAACGTATATTATATATGATAAATTTCAAATATCAAATAACAAATATCAAATAATATCCAATACCAAATGATCAAAATTCCAAAATGTTTAGAAAATTGAATATTGGAATTTGAAAATTATTTGTTATTTGGTGCTTGTATTTTGGAGTTTTATGTATTTTATAGTCCTAAAAGCCAGCTACTAATTTTATAAATTAAGCTATCAAAAATACTAGTTTTAGTTGTTATTTTGCCAAACATTTGTACAACCATAGTTGTTTGGTAGTTATTAAATTCACCTTTAACAGTGGCAATACCAATATCTTCAAACTCAGGTTTTAAAATATTTTTTTTATGTAATGGGCTATTCATCCAGGCACTGTGGATTCCTTCGGAGGTTTTAAAATCCATAGCTAGATTTTCGCCTGCGACAATATAGTTGTATCCCGATTCCTTAATAAAATCCCATGGCGATAAGCCATAAGGGGAATAATGTTCAAAATAGTCGTATTCGAGCATATTTTGTGCTTTATTTTGAGCAGCTAATTCAAGTTCGTAGTTGATTTTTAAGGTTTTTAAACCATTTTGGGAGCGAGATTGGTTAGTTAGGTCTACTAATTTTTCGGCATTAATTGGGGTAGCAAATGCAAAACTAAATTGAACTAAAGTTATAACTATAGTAAGTAAGGCGACTGAGATTTTTTGATAAATTGTGTTGGACATTGATTTCATATGATTGTATTTGGTTAACGACTGTTATTGATGGTTAAGGTAGGTTAAGGATTGTTAGGATAAGTTTGGAGTAACCATCACTAACCTTCATTAATCACGTTAACCCTCATTAACTAATTTCCTCGAAATTATACTATTGTATCAAGAAATTGGGTATTTGTCAAGGACTTAACCTGTAAAATGGGCACAAAAAAACAACATTAATCATATGTTGCTTAATAAATTTGGCCTGCCATGAGTAAAATTTTGGCCTGCCATGAGTAAAATTTTGGCCTGCCATGAGCGAAGTCGAATGGTGCGCGTGGATGGAATCGAACCATCGACTTCCACCTTATAAGGGTGGCGCTCTAACCGCTGAGCTACACGCGCATTAGTATCATTTTAACATAAATAATTATCAAAATCAACCTTGTATACCCGTATATTTGACAAGAACGTTTTTTTATGATAAAATAGTTTAATAGTTAAAAAAAGATGATTTGAAATTATCCTCCTACGCTCTCGGTATTTCACAACGGATTATTCATCCGTGTTCCATCCGAGATGCTACGGCGGACTTCCGGTCTCGCCCAGGGCGGACACGGAGCGGAGGGGAAAATGGAAAAAGTTAGAGCATTACAATTAAATATTGTTAAATCAGTACAAGTTAAGTGGCCTAAAACCACTAAAATTCAAAAAATTATCTTAACCACTTTGGGTAGCGTTGTGGTTTTTTTGTCTTTATTTTATATGCTATTTTATGGGTATGAGAAAGCTTATGCTGATAAGATCTTTCCCGGAGTAAGTATCCAAGGCATTGATATGGGCGGTAAAACCCGTGTACAAGCTAATGCTTTACTTGAGAGTCAGGTAGCTAGATTAAAGAATCAAAAAATTTATATTAATACAGGTAATGAGAACAAGGAAGTTGCTTTATCTGATCTAGGAGTAGATTTTGAGATTACCGATGTAATAGATCAGGCTTATAATGTAGCTAGAACTGGTGATTTTTGGCACAAATTACCTTATGGAATTAAAATATTATTTGAAAACGAGAATCTTGATTTATCAATCAGTTATAACGATGAGCAATTAAATAATAAGCTTAATGAATCAGCACAAGGAACTAATCAAGAAGCTAAAAATGCTACGGTTAGTGTTAATGATGATGAGATAAAAGTTGTAGCAGAAGAGTGGGGCAAACAAATTGACTATGATCAGTTCAAAATTGATTTAGAAAATAATATTTTTGATAACACAAATTCGATAATTACTTTAAAAACTATTAATATTGAACCAATTTTAAAATCAAATCAAGTAGAATTAATTAAGGATGAAGTTAAAAAAATTGTTTTTCCCACCATTACTTTATTTGACCAAGAATCTAACAAAAATTATTATGCTACACCGACGGAGATTGCCAATTGGGTTGCATTAAGAGCGACAGATAGTACGCCGCTTGTTGAGTTAAATGAGACAAAAATCAAGGATTATATTACAAGTTTTACAAAAAATACCGATCAAAAAATGACCAACAAAAAGGTTAAAGAAAAAGATGGTTCTATAATTAGCGAAGGACAAGAAGGTAAAGCATTGAATCAAAATAAGTTATTAGATGATTTAAGAGAATTATTAGTTGATCGCAAGATTGGTAAAAATACAGTTAATACTATTGATTTAGTGATAAACGTGACACCTAAAGGTGAAGAAAAAGTTACGGTTTGGGAAGCTAGTCCTGCTGGTGGCGGAACCCCTGGTATAGCCGAAGGCAAATATGTGGAAATTAATTTAAGCGAACAAAGAATGTATTTATTTAATGGCAGTAATTTAGAAGGTAGTTTTATAGTTTCGTCTGGTAAAGCTAGTATGCCTACGCCAGAAGGTACTCGCTATATTTTAGCTAAATCAGATCGCGCATGGAGTGCAAAATATAAGCTTTATATGCCATACTGGCAAGATATGGGTGGAAGTTATGGGATTCATGAATTGCCAGAGTGGCCTGGTGGGGCTAAAGAAGGAGAGGCGCATTTAGGAATCCCAGTTTCACATGGTTGTGTGCGTCTAGGAGTTGGTGCAGCTCAAACTGTTTATAATTGGACCGAGATTGGTACTCCAGTGTTTATACATAAATAATAGATCACATATCATGTAACATGTAGCATGTAACAAAATCCCTGTTCCTATTGACCCCGCTACAATCATTTCCAGTAAAACCTATTGCATAGTGTACTTACTGGCGCATGATGTACAAGGGTCTGCGGCTCGAATCACACCGGGTCTTGACAGGAGGGGGATTTTTTGCTATACTTTTTTATTATAATTGAACATTAATAAATATGAGTTTTGATTCCCAATTTGCTAGTAAAATTTATTGGCAGTTTGGGGATCAAACCTCAATTAATACATTTGAAGGAGGAAGAAGTCATGAATAGCAATGGCAATGGGCAGTCCAACGGAGTTCAGAAAGAAGGTATTCAAGCAGTAAGCTTGGATTCCAGGGAGGACCGCATCAAATTCGTAAAAGGGTCATATCGGATCCTCGACGGCATCATGAAGAATGATGTGTGGAAGGCTCAGATCCCCGAGGAGGAGTACGATCAGGCCTGGGTTATCTACTATCAGGCGATAAGTGAGGCTTACGCACACAATTTCGTCAGGGCCGAGGAGCTCATCCAGCAGGCGATTGTCAAGACGAATGAGGTCGTGTTCGATGCCGTGATGCGGACATTAAAGAGCAATCAGGGCAAGATGCTCGAGACCAAGTATATGGAATTTTTCAGGCAGCTCGAAGAAGTGCTTTTCCCGATTCTGGTGGGGGAAGACAGGTCGCTCAACAAGATCTCGTTCGGCGATCCGATTGCAGAGGTGTTCCACGGAATTTTCAAGGCAGTCAAGGAATATGAACGGATTGCCGAGGAGCTCAAGAAGAAGAGAATGGAGCTCGATTGTCGACTCGGTATTCTCAATGAGCGCATAAGCAAGTGGTCAGAGGGATCGTCGGCTGACATGCTCAGCCAGATGTTCCAGATGGTCAAGGGTGGGGTCAAGAATGCCCCCGGCTCACTCAAAGAGGATGAGGCACAGATTGAAGGGCTTGAGAAAACCCTCGCAACCTTCGAACAGCTGAGGAAGACTCAGCAACAGGAAAAGGAGGCCCTCGAGGCCAAGTCGGTCGAGATGGCCAGCTAGGCCACAACAGCGATTTTCGAAGCGGGTGAATAACCCGCTTTTTTTAATCAAAATTATCCACAGGTTGGGTCTTGACAAATAAATATGTTATTGATATACTGATCAAAGTGTAGGCAAACAGTTATCCTACTGACGCCTATTTTTTTATCGCAAATTAATAATCGGCTAAGGCAGTAATAAGAAGTAATTTATATAATTTAGATTATTTCTTCTTACTGCCTTGGATAATAAAATGAAAAGGAGGTTGAATTTTTTCATTCTTGGCAGTAAAAGGTAAAAAAATAATTAAAGGAGACAACCACACTATGTCAAGGGAAAGAAGAAACGGAAGGAATACTCCCATCGAGGAAACCAAAGTCAAAACCAGGGAAAGGCAGACGCTTCCCGATAACTGGGAAGGTCTGGCACTGCTGAATCCCATTCGGCGGCAGATCGTCGTCGTGGGCATCAAGGGTGTGGCAAAGCAAGTCTTTGCATCCCTCATCAATATGCTCATCACCGTTTTCAGCGGCTACATCAAGCCGGCACAGTACCGCAACATCTGGGAGAACATGACCAGACTCGTCAGGCCCATCAACGGCACTCAGGCCAATCAGCTGCTCAACATGGCCAGCGGCACCTGTTACACTGCAGACCAGTCCAAAATCACCGCGGCGCTTGAGGGGAAGTCGATGTTCCACACATGCACGGCTTTGACCCTTTTGCATTCTCAAATCAAGGGATATGTGGAGTACTTCGTGACCATCTTTGGACTCACGCGGAAGATGGAACGCGTGGAACGGATCGAAGCGACCATACCGTTCATGGTCTGGATTCTGTCCAGTCTCTTCAACGTCAGGGCTT
>CAZXAY010000043.1:0-1028 GCA_964638435.1 uncultured Candidatus Saccharibacteria bacterium
TTCTCCAACAAGCAAGGCTGTTTACGATTACGCCAGCGTGCTTAGTGACAAATATTTTGACCAATTATTAAAGTCGATTCCTTTTCAAACGGTACTATGAAGAAAAAAATATTTATAGGAGTAGCTTGGCCGTACGTTAACGGTAGTTTGCACATAGGGCATTTGGCTGGATACCTATTACCAGCTGACATATTTGCCAGATTTAATAGGTTAATTGGAAATGATGTCTTGATGGTATCTGGATCAGATTGTCATGGGACTCCTATAACAATTGAAGCCGAAAAAAGAGGTTTTACTCCACAAGAAGTAGTTGATGAGTACCACCCTAAACACAAAAAACTATTTGAACAATACGGCATATCATTTGATTTATATACGACAACGACAACTGAGAATCATAAAGAAGTGGTTCAAAAGATTTTTGTTAAATTGGCAAAAGATGGATTATTGTTCAAACAAAAGGTATCCCAATATTATGATGAGGTTGCTTTGAAATTTTTACCAGATAGATATGTTGAAGGTGTTTGTCCGTTTTGTGGTTATGGAGAATCGAGAGGTGATCAGTGTGACAAGTGTGGCAAAATATTGGAACAGGGAGAACTTATAAAACCATATAGTAAATTAACTAAAAGTGTTGTTGTCTTAAGAGAAACAGAACACTATTTTCTTGACTGGGGTAAATTAGAAAGTTTCTTAAAAAAATATACCAAACAAAAAGGTAAATTCTGGAAAAGTTGGATCAATAGTGAAGCAAATGGGTGGATAAAATCGGGACTAAAAGCAAGATGTATCACACGAGATATGGATTGGGGAATACCTATTCCAAATTCGATGTTACCAGAAAACTTAAGATTGGAAAACTCGGGAAATAAAAGAATTTATGTATGGTTTGAAGCCGTAATTGGATACCTTTCAGCGTCTATAGAAAAACTTAAAGAAAGCGATGGATGGAAAGAGTTTTGGTATGGAAAAGCAAAGCATTATTATTTTATGGGTAAAGATAATTTAGTATTTCATGCTCTTTTTTG
>CAZXAY010000043.1:1038-8666 GCA_964638435.1 uncultured Candidatus Saccharibacteria bacterium
ATGTTTTTGATAAGGATATTCACCTACCTGATGTGTTAATGATTAATCAGTTTTTAAACCTTGAAGGAAGAAAGTTTTCAAAGAGTCGAAATGTAATTGTTGATTCAGATTATATTGGAGAAGAATATGGGGTGGATGCAACAAGGTTCTACATAACATCAATAATGCCTGAATATGCAGACGCAAATTTTTCGTGGCAAGATTTTGTCAAAGTAACAAATGATTTACTTAATGGAAAAATTGGAAACCTCGTAAACAGGACATTAAAATTATCAGAGACCATTGACTGTTCATCTTTAACGCCAGACCATGATATTACAGTAAAAGTGGAAACACTGCTTCAATCGGCTTATAAACAAATAGGTGAATGTCAATATAAGAGATACATCGAAGAGATTGTAAAAGTTGCAGATCTGGGTAACCAATATATTAATTTAAGTGAACCATGGAAGAAACCAAAAGAATCTGAAGAATATAGACAAATAATGGCCAACAGCCTTTTGGTTATCCTTGCTCTAGAGTTGATGTTTATACCCCTAATCCCAAACTCGGCAGAAAAAATTTCTGAAATGATTAATGTAAAACCCATAAAGTGGCCTAAAGGTAAAACTACTGAGTATTTAAAGAAACTTATTAAGAATATTTCAATCAGAAATATTAAACCATTATTCTCGAAAATTGATGAGAGTGTGATTGAGATAGAAAAAAATAAAATAAACTTAACAGAATGAATTTAATCTTTTTATTGTAGTTGTTTTAGTAAAGAGTATGTTTCCAACATTAAGTGTTTGTGATTCCATTTTTGATCGTAGTAAAAGCATGTTTTCCAAAACAAATGAAAAAGCTTTAAGTGATTAAATCTATACTTCTCTAAAGTTGTAAGCTTTCTAATATCTGTGTACCCCGAAATTAATCCACTCATAAAACCAGTTCCAAAATCGCCGTTTTCGTTATATGTATATACAGATGATAAGTCAAACATTGGATCTCCTCCAATTATCCCCCCGGGGTCAATGAATGCTAGTAATTTAATTTTGGGACTTAAAGTTGCCAGACTATTTGGTAAATCTCCGTGTATTAAATATGGTACAGAGATTGATAAGTTTGTATTTTTGTATGTTTTATTGATAATTGTTTCAACGGTATTTGTATCGAAGATTTTTAATGGTGTTTTACTTCTAATATTTTTTTTAAAGAAACTCTCCAATGCTTTGTTCCACGTTGGTGAAGACCATTTTGTCCCATCAATATCTAGAGGTGATCCAAATCCACGTAATTCTATTTTATGAATACCCACTAAACCTTTGCCGTATTCTTGTCCGCCCTTTATCGATATATCATCATCTATATGACCAACAAAAGAGTCTGAATGGATCCATTTTGTAATAATAAATGAAAAAGGGATAATCTTTTTAGATAAATCATAATTTACCAACTCTTGACAAGGAACCGAATTGTTTTTAAGTGTGTTAATAAAGTAAACTTCAGTCATCAATGACTCAATTAAAGAAATCTTAAAAGCATAACTAACATTATTACTATCAAATTTAGCTACTATCGAGTTTGATCCATATATGTATTGTATATTTTTTGGCTTATAACCAAATATTTTAGAAACATTAAAAAGATGACTTTCAATTTCCATATAATTTATTTGACATATTTCTGATAATGGGTATTAACTCTACAAGATCATAAATACGACAATCAACTTCGCCTTCTTTTAACTTTGAATACCAAAAAGCTTTGATCTTAGCATTTTTCGCTCCATAAATATCTTCCGTTAGCGAATTACCAATGAAAATTGCTTCATCTGGTTTTACATTTAATATGTCGAGAATAAATTTAAATGGTTTTTTGTTTGGTTTATCAAACCCAACGATATCCGTTGTTACTAAAACATCGATAAACTTACTTAGCTTTGTTTTCTTTATTTTGTTAATTCGCTCTTCGAATAAACCGTTTGACAAAATACCGACCTTATAACCACTTTTTTTTATAAAAGATAAAACTTCAACTGCCCCATCAAGAGGAATGGTCCTACTAATAATAAACTTTTGAAGAGATCTGTATAACTTATTCACGACAATTGGTGTTTCTGGAAGGTTGAGAATCTTAACTGTTTTATACCAAATCAAAATTCCAAATTGACTTAAAAGAATTTTTCTAGATTTATACATTTTTAACAGGGAATCGAATGCCTTTGTGTTTGCGTCAATAAATTTATTTTGAGTGATACCTTTAAAGGTATTTGTATTTGTTTTATATACATAAACAAGACCACGGTCTATTTGATCTTCATTTATTAACGTTCCATCTAAGTCGAAAATTATTGCTTTGACCATAAAATTAGTTTGTCCATTCATTATTAACTATTTTGTTCCAAAGAGGAAAGCGATCAATTATTCCAGCCCATTTTAGTTGATTTTTATCTTTACAAAGGACAAGATAAGCTGCCATTACCCCCTTGGTAATGGAGTAATTAGTTGATTTAATTATTTTTAATAATGACTTTTTTATGTGCCCGTCAATAAAATTTTTATAGGCATAACGTAAATATAAATCGTCCAAACAGTTATCAAGATTACTACCAACTATTGATGATATTTGTGGGTGTGAAGCGAAAATATCACGATATATATATTCACAAAGACTAAAACTCTTTTCATATGAGTTACCCAACAAATTATTGTTGTGAAGTCTATATGAGGTTAAAGTTTTTGGAATATGTCCAATTTTAAACACTAAAGATACTCTTAGCCAATATTCGTAGTCTTCAGCGCCAATTATTTTTTTTGACTCGTTTTGTAATCCGACAGAATCTATACAAATTCTTTTGATCATTACAGTCGAATTAATCAAGAAATTATTCCAAAATAAATCCTTAAAAATCGTTCCTTTCAAATCACATTTTAAAATTCCAAGATTAATTACTTTTTTATCTTTAGTGATAAAAACTTTAGAATCGGTATACGATAATTCACAATCATTA
Organism: uncultured Candidatus Saccharibacteria bacterium; assembly: GCA_964638435.1. GTDB lineage: Bacteria > Patescibacteriota > UBA1384 > JAMDBS01 > CAZXAY01 > CAZXAY01. The sequence goes on from CAZXAY010000043.1 coordinate 4,031, forward strand.
TGGTTCATATATTCGACTTGATCCTGAAGTTTTGACGGACTCCATAAATCATCAGAGTCAAGAAAACATATATATTTTCCTTTTGAGTGGATAATTCCTAGGTTTCTTGCTGATGCCGGACCACCGTTATTCTTTTTTAAAAAAACAATTCGATTTTTATACTTTGTTAATATTGAGCGAGTAGAATCACTTGAACCATCATCAATGACAATAATTTCATAATTCTTATAAGTTTGTTTAAAAACGCTTTCAAGACTTTCTTCGATAAATAACTCTGAATTATATGTTGGAATTATAATGCTAACTTCTGGCATATTTTAGTGTTGTGTTAATAAATTTATTTTTTTATCGACACTATCCCACCCTCTTAAATTTAATGATAAAAACTTAGATAAAATTATATTTCGGTTTACGGAACTAGCATTCTCAACTATAAATTTGGCCACATCTTCCTTTTGGTTGAGGTTATTAGACTGCTCCAGCTTGGATAAATCTATTGATAATAACGTTTCCTGAAGTTCTGGAAATGTTACCGATAGAATACCTGATTCGGTTAGTTCGTTTATAAAAGACTTCTTGTTTTTTACCCTCACAATAGCTTTTAAAATGTGAGAGATGTGAGCAACTCTAGCCATCTTTCCATGAAGGTAATCATCATTACTCCAACTTGAAAGTCGTTTTTTAAGACATTCAACTATTTTTTTATGATAATTATTGTCATTAATTGACAAATTGTATTTAGTGCAAAGGCTAATAAAACGATTAATTAATAAAAAAGGATTTTCTATATTTAAACCGTTAATTGGATTAATAGTTTTATGTTCATATGCTTGAATTGCGGAATGTGTGTCAACATAGTCCATCTCTGGGTATCGACAAAAAAGACTTTCAATATCAAATTGTCCAACATCTGACAAATTTTCTAAAAAAGATATGTCTAAAATATATTTATCATTTTGAGCAAAAACCATTGTGACTGGAGTGATCATATTAATAAAATATGGACGGTCATCGCCAACAAGTTTATATCCACTGGATAGCAAATTACTTTTTACTTTTTGGATAGTATCAATGTTATAAGTGATGCCAATATCTAAATCATTGATTTTTGTACCAGGATCGACTAATAAATCTAAGGCTGCTCCACCAAATAAAGTAAAATTGTCAATTTGCAAAATAGAGTGCAGATAATTAACTATACTTTTTAATTCAACACTTAAAGGAAATAATGCTTTATTTTTTTTAAACCTCATATTTTGTTATTATTCCAATAATTTTTATCAAATATTTGTTTTTGTTTTTTTAAATTTTCAATGGTTTGATCTACATATTTTTCAGAAAAATGCGGGGAAACTGGATAAAATTTAAGGGCAGAAATGGAAATATTATCTTTTGATTTTATATACGAACTAGAATATGAATATATACATGTTAATTTCTTTTCAGCTCTAGTTTGGTTATCCCATTTATAAAAACATTTCATATAAACATTAAGTTTTTCTATATTCTCAACAGAACTCTCTTGAATAATTTCAAAAAAATCTTTATTACCAAAAAAAATATTTAGCTCCGGGGGGATCAAGATTAACATTGTTACAAATCCTAGTGAAGTTATATTTGCTATTTTTATATCAATCTCATTTGATATTTTGTGTTTAAAGGATGTTGCTGAGGAAATAAGTTTGGCAAGATACTTTCTATAACCTTGTTTCCCAAGACTGTTTAATGCCGCAAGTGCCGCCAACGGTGCAGCTCCAGATCTTGATGTTTCTAGTGTAAAGTCTGAGGGGGAGTCAAATGAAAATTCAGTTGCAATTTGATGTGTTTTTATTAATAGTTCGTCATTTTTTGATATATTCAAAAAATCAAGTTTATTATTTGACATAAAAACACTACACGGAACCGGACATCCCCCAATACCTTTGTGAAAATCAACACCCCAAGAATCTGCATATTTCAATTTTGATATTCGCTCATATTGAACATGTATCTTATTAAGTGTGTCTAAATCTATTTTTAAGGGATTATTATCAAAATCATATCCCGAAAAGACTAGCCATGACCAACCAATTACTGAATCCACATGAATGTGAGGTCTGTAACTTAAGTTAAATTTAATTACCAGTCCGCCTATTAGGTGGGAAAAATCTAATATATCATCAATGGTGTGATCATATGTAGTTCCACCATTGAGAATTACTCCTGATACAATGTCCCCGTTTTGGATTATTGATTCCATTAATTTTTCAGCTATTTTTATATCTGATGTTCGATTCTTAGTAGCGGGAATTGTTACTAAGTTGTTGGTACCTATTCCTAACCAATTCGCAGCTACAGCATGAGAAAAATGTGCATCTTCAGTTATTAAAAACTTTATATTTTTAGACACTCCGTTTTTTGACACCTCTGGACACGATTTATTAATTGCAATTTTCATTGAATACAAATTTGTCGCAGTACCTCCAAATGTAAAAACTCCCATTCCTTTGTTTCTGTTAATATCAGCCAAATCACATAGAATATTTGAAACGGCGTGCTCGGCAGCTAACGCATTTCCTGATAGACCGGTGTTGATATTATAAATATTAATATCTTGAGAAATAGCACTTACCGCGGAAGACACAACATTCACAGGTGAGCCAACATTATACTGCAAGTTTGGGCTTCTCCATAATGGGACTCCGCAGAAAAAGTGTCTAATTATTTTATCTACAACTCTTTTAGAGCTAGATCCTTTTAAGGGAAAAGTACTAAATTTGTTAATTTCTGAAGAGTAGTTTTCATTGTTGCATGTACCTGGAATTCTCGCAACTTCCTTATTCTTGAGAATACTACTTAAAATATTCTCCGTAACAAAACATATTTTTGACAGTCTGTGAACTTTATAGTCTAATGGAAACAACTTGCTTAATCTAGATGGTTGGTTCATTCGTTTTTAGCGATAGTTATTAATTAAAGTCATAATTAAATTTTCTTATAAAGTTGGTTTTGAGCATTCAAAATACGAATACTGTATGCCTTGTTTAAGGGCTCTAAATTATACCACTAATAGTCTATTGTTGTCGTATTTTCCGATATATAGTTACTCGTTGTGATATAATACCACTAAGTTATCAACTAGTAATGATGAGTTCTAAAATAAATATGCCAAAATGTATCTATCGAATACCAGCAAAAGAAGGTTATCAGTCGCAGGATATGAGGCTGGAATTGGCAGTGCTACAATCACTACCAAAATGTCGGGTGTTAGTAGATAAAGGTGTGGCTGATACGGACTGTCAAAATAGTGACTGCAGTGAGTCTACCTGTCCCATATCTCCTATTAATCAAGAGAAAAAGTAATATATTAAACGACATCATTTGTATTTTCCTTTGTTGGTAGGAATCCAAGTGTAAATAGCAGAAAAAATTGAGTTAATTTTGGCCAATAAACTATCATCAGAAATTAAAGTGACGGAATTTTCGTTAGCCAGTGGTTCCTCTAATTGGTTCTTGAACCTATCAAAAGTCTCTGGTGTAATTTGGCTTTTAATATTTTTTGAATCATTAAAATCAACACCTCTTTGAGAGATACGATTTAAGGCTGTTTTATAGTCAACTTTGAGATATAAAAGGGTGGTGTCGGGACAACTTACATCGTTATAAATTTGTTGGCGATAAATAAACTTTAAATTAGTGCCGTCGATAACAATTGAATAACCTTGAGAAATTAACTCTGTGGTGAGTTGACGTAAAATGTCATAAGCCAGAGAGTACTCACTTCCAGTACAGTAGACCTCTTGCATTAAACATGTTTAATTATCTCGAAATTGTAAAGACCAGCAATTAAGTTCATCCGTAAACCAAATCTTTTTCTTCTATTTCGATAACGTTCAGCAACAATTCGAAAAACTTTTAATTCTCGAATAACATGCTCCACCGTAATGCGAATTTTACCTAATCTACGGTTTTCTTGTTTCTGTTCTGGAGTTAGTTTGGGATCAGGATTTTGCTTACTTTTTCTGTCTTTTTTGTGAGGAGTAATAATCTTGGGATATGCTTTGCTTTTGTAAGCAGTGTCAGCTTGTTTTTGAGCTGGGGTATTTAATCGACTATTTTTGTAAATTTTAAAATCATGACTTCTGCCTTTATCACCACGAGTGGAATAAATTTTTCTGGTCTGACTATCAACTACTATTTGAGTTTTGAGAGTATGTTTTTTCTTTTTCCCAGAATAACATCTTCGTTGCTTTTTTTTGGACGTTCAACTGGAGATTCAGTAACATCCACCAAAACCAAGTCTTTATCAATTAAATTGGCTAAACCTTTATCTCCTGGTAGAGAAAAAGTTCCATTTTTGATTAAAATATCTTCAATCCTTCTAACGGTTCTTTGAGCTGTAGATTCATGTAATCCCCAAGTATCTCCAAGAGAGAAAAATGTTGGATATTCTCGATAATATTGGAGCATTATCAGAATTTGATCTTCAACGCTAAAAGTAGCTACTTTCCCTCGTCTAGTTTTGCGTTGATCAACTGAACTATTAACTACCTCCACCATCTTGGCAAAGGTTGGTTTTTTGACACCAGTTTTTCTTTGGAAGTAGGCGTCAGACTTCCGGGACAAGTTTCTGTATTTCATCCCTTAATACTGGCAT
>CAZXAY010000044.1:0-8512 GCA_964638435.1 uncultured Candidatus Saccharibacteria bacterium
TCAAAAATATAGATTATTTAGTCACAAAAACCCACAGATAAGTTGGACGCTAATACCCTATAGGTATTGACAAAACACCATAAATATGTTATAATTATTAGTTAAAAGATAAAAATACTATTTCATTTAAACATTAAAACATTAGGATACAATAGTATGAAATTATAGAATCAAAGTAAATTAATAATTGCTTAAATGTTTATATATTCCAGTGTTTATATGAAAAAAATGTAGTAGAAAGATTCCTGGCCAGAGGTATGAACCTTCCCCCTCCTTGGGTTCTCCAATCAACCTTCGGGTTGAGAGGCTTCTGACCAGAAATCTCTCTATTACGCCTTGATACGATCCAATATTAAAAAAATTAGGGGTCGTAAAACTCTCTTAAGGAGGATCAAGGAGGGTAGTGGGGAGAACAAAAAACACGCGAATCGCGTGTTTTTTGTTCTATAGTTTTTAGTTTTTCGTTATTAGTTTTAAGTTATTTTAATTCCCATGCTTCTAGCGGTGCCAGCAATAGTTTTTTCAGCTTGTTCAACAGTATTAACATTCAAATCAACCATTTTGCGCTCAGCAATCTCATGTAATTGGGCTTTAGTAACTGTACCAACTTTATCTTTTAATGGGTTGGCTGCGCCTTTTTCTATCTTGGCTGCTTCTTTTAATAAAATAGCTGCTGGCGGTTGTTTTAAAATAAAATCGAACGTACGATCCTCGTAAACAGTAATTTCTGCTGGAATAGTTGTATTACCCATAGTCTTAGTAGCTTCGTTAAATCTATTGCAAAAATCCATAATATTAAGACCGTGTTGACCGAGTACCGGTCCAACTGGAGGAGCTGGGTTTGCTCGCCCTGCAGGACATTGTAATTTTATAATTGTTTTAATTTTTTTTGCCATAATAATCCTATTGTATTAATCACCACTAATCTTTTTTCACCCCAGTATAATTCCTTTCTGTCAAATCTATTACATAGTATTATGACAGAAGCGTTATATACGGGGCAGGCTAATATCACTAATTTTTCGCCTGCATTGAGCAAAGTCGAGATGTGAAATTAGTGTTATAAAATTAGTGGAGTTTATTACATTATTATTAAATCTTCTTAACTTGTAATGAGTCTAGATTAACTGGTGTTTCTCGACCAAACATATTCATTAATACTTTAATTTTTCCACGTTGCTCATCAATTTCTACTACTTTTGCCTCAAAACCTTTGAGTGGACCATCAATTATTCTAACTAGATCATCTGGTTTAAGTTCTATCTTAAATTTAGGTTCTTCAACACCCATACGTTTTTTGATACTCTCCATCTCTGTAATTGAGATAGCTGTAGGACGCACACCCAGACCAATAAAACCGGTTACGTTTGGTGTGTTTCTAACTACATACCATGAGTCATCAGTTACAATCATATCAACAAGTACATAACCTGGAAAAATCTTTTTTTCTACAACTTTACGTTTACCATTCTTAATTTCTATCTCTTTCTCGATTGGGACAATAACATCATAGATTTTATCTTGCATATCCAATGATTCAATTCTTTGACGCAAACTATCGGCGACCTGATCCTCATAACCAGTATAAGTATGAATAACATACCATCCACGCTGCCCTGCCTGTTTGTCTGTTTTAAGATTCAAACGTATTTCTTTAGTAACTTTGTCTAAGTTTTCTTTTGGTGTATCTGACTTGTCTTCATCATCTTTAATGGGCATATCAACCTCAGATTCACTAACAACCTGATCGCTGACAACATCTTTAATTTCTTCGATATCAGTAATTACATTATCATCAGATATTTTTTGAGATGGATCTTGGGCCATTATTGCCTCCAATTAATAATAAATTTTACTAATTCTGAAAATCCAGAATCTACTAAAGCAAAAACTATGCCAACCACTATAACAGATATGGAAACAATTAATGTCTGATTTATTACTTGATTCCTAGTGGGCCAAGTGATTTTTTTGGTTTCACTCACCACACTAACAAAATAATCTTTAATACTTTTAAAAAATTTGTTCATCCCAGTATATCAACTTTCAGTTAAATTTATATTTATTGTATAATTTTTTTATTTAGTTTTTATAATACTTCAAACCCAGTTAATATTATCAAGCTTTTCTAAAATTTTATAGACTTAAAACATTCTGAAAGATGTATTACTGGGCATGTATTTTCTCGATTTTGATTTTAGTCACAGGCTGTCGATGCCCATATACCCTATGATAGCCAGTTTTATTCTTAAATTTTACGACTCTAACTTTTTTACTTTTTTCATTAGATAAAATTGTTGCAATAACTTTTTTGCCACCCAAAATATCATCAAATTCTAGCTTTTCTGCCTCAGAATTATCAAGTTTTTCAACCTTAATAATATCATTTTCCTGAACTTTATACTGTTTACCACCAGTTTTAATTACTGCTATAGACATATAAACTCCTTTTATTTCCTACTAATTATAAATAAAAAATAATTACAAATAAACCAATAATAATTAGTGTGATTCGTGAATCAAATTAAGAAGGCATATAGTTTCTCAACTTCTTGAATTATAAACTATTTAAACTCACCAATATAATTAGTGGAATATCTTAAAAAGACCCCGAAGGTTCAATATAAGTATAACAGATTCAATGAATAGTTGTCAATAGTTACTAATTGTTATTAGTAGTTATTCATAGTTGTTAGCTTCGTGTTGTTTATAGTTTGATAAACAACAACAAATAACAATGCAATTATTAAACAACATATATTCATAAACAACTATAAGTAACAATTTTATCTAAAACGTGATCTTCTTGTGTCTTAGATATATACTCTGAAGAATCCCAATGCAAATCATATTAAGCATCATAGAGCTACCACCGTGCGATAAAAATGGTAAGGGAATCCCAGTAATCGGCACAATCCCAATGTTCATACCAATGTTTACAAATACTTGGAATAACATCATTATCGCAACGCCATATGCAAAAAACATACCAAAATTATCTTTAGATATATGACCAGTCTCTGCAATACGCAATATTAATACTAAAAATAGAATAACCACAAATACTGACCCGACAAACCCTGAGGCTTCGGCTAACCCTGCAAAAATAAAGTCGGTATGCGCTACTGGTAAAAAGTTTAATTGTGATTGTGCCCCATGACCCAACCCCTTACCCATAATCCCACCATTACCAACTGCAATAGTTGACTGCAATACATTGTAACCTGATCCAAATTGATCACTAGTTGGATTTATAAAGGTATGAATTCTCTCTTTTTGATAAGGTTTTAAATTGGTCCAGATTAAAGGTGTAACTAATAGTCCAGCAATTATCATAATCGTTAATTGCTTGCTATTTAGCTTGGCAAAAAATATCATGCCAATAGTAATTACTACAACCACAGAAAAACTACCTAAATCAGGTTGTTTTAAAATTAATAGTGCAGGAATAATTCCAATAAGCAAAGCAAAGATAATTTGCTTATAATTAATTTTGCCAATCTTATCGCCTAAGAATCTAGCTAAAATTAGTATTGTGAATAATTTAAAAAACTCCGATGGTTGAAAGTTAAAAAAACCCAGATCAATCCATCTTGTGGCGCCAAATGTACTTTTACCAATTTCCAGAACCAAAAACAATAAACCAATCCCTATAATATACAAAAGTGGAGAGATACCTTTAAGGTGTCTATAATCAAAAAAGGTTAATATTATCATTACTAGGGTGCCAATAATTAAATATGTCATCTGTCCATGAAAAAGAGAAATTTTATCATTATAATAAGTTATACTATAAATTACAGCAATACCTGTTGCTGATAGTAATAAGGGGATAATATACAGTAACCAATCAAATGTTTTGGGAATTTTGATACTAAACTTCATTTTGACCTTATAAAATTTTTTCTATGGCAATTTTTAGATCCTTAAGATCAATATAATCAAGTTCATCTTTAATGGTTGATTCGACCTTTTGGGCTAAAGTTTGAGCAAGAATTTCACTTTGAAATTTATTAATAGCTTGCCTATAATCCTCATTATCAGACTGCCAATATATATTGATTTTATCTTTTGGAGTTAAACCAATATTTTTTCTAAGTGATTGAATTTGACGTACAAACTCACGCATTAAACCTTCTTGGCGAAGTTCTGGCGTGATATTTGTATCTAATTCTAGCTCTTCTTTAATATCAGCAAATTCAACTTTTTTAACATTAACCTCCTCTGCAATAATCTTTAATAATTCAACTTGTAACTTGTAATTTGTAATTTGTAATTTGAGTTTAGCGAGTGGTTGGCGTACTTTAAGCCCCTTTTCTGCTCGAATTGCATGAACTTTTTCGACAATCTCTCTGACTTTTTGCATATCCTCCAATAGTTTTTCGTTTCCTGCCTCGAGCGTAGTCGAGAGGTTAGTTTTTAGTTTTTCGTTTAAAATTGGCCATTCTTCCAAATGCACTGATGCCCCTTTGCCCCCAACATTTGAGTAGACAAATTCAGCCAAAAATGGTGTAAAAGGAGCTATGATCTTAGATAATTCCAATAATACATAATGTAAAGTTGATATTGCCTCTGATTTGATTTTATTGTCATCGCTTTTTAATCTGTCACGTGATCGCCTCAACCACCAAGTAGAGAGTTCATCAATAAAATCTTTGATGGGTCGCGTTGCCTTGACGGTATTATAATTATCCATTTGCTTAGTTACTTCATAACTTAAATCAGATAACTTGGTTATAATCCACTTATCCAAAATATTATTACTGATTTGATCGTCACCTTCTTTACTTGACGATTTAATTAACTTATTATCTCGAAATGTTTGATAAAACACTACTACATTACGCAAGATATTAATTACTTTATTATGAATATCCTTAACTTCATTATCATTAAAAAGGAGGTTATCTGCTTGCATTACTACACTACTCATTAGATAATAACGCATTGTATCAACTCCGTATTGATCAATAATCTTCCAAGGATCCGTGTAGTTCATCTTTGATTTGGATAGTTTTTCACCTTTTTCATTTAGAATTGTACCTGTTGTAACACAGTTTTCATAACTGATATTATCAAAAAGAAGAGTGGACATAACATGCATGTAATAAAACCAGGCTCGAGTTTGCGCAATATACTCTGCAATATATTGACCGGGAAAACGGTTTTTAAATACCTCTTTATTTTCGAACGGATAATGGAATTCCGCAAAAGGCATTGAGGCAGATTCCACCCAACAATCAATTACTTCGGGAACTCTTATCATTTTCTGGCCACACTTAGCACATTTAAGCTTGATTTGATCCATTTTATCTTTATGTAAATCAATCATTTCAACTTCATCCGATTCATAAACATCATTAAAGTTGATTGCCTTTTCTTTTAACTCTTTAACACTACCAATACATTCAACGTGGTTACAGTTGGTATCATCACATTTCCAAAACGGTAAGGGTGTTGCCCAATAACGGTTACGGGAAATATTCCAATCTGGCGCGGTTTTTAAAATATTTAAGAATCTACCATGTTTTAAATGTTTTGGAAACCAATTAATTTTTTCGTTTAATTCAATCAATCTCGATTTGATCTTTTGGATATCAATAAACCAAGCAGAAATTGGATTGTAGTATAACTGGGTATCACAACGCCAGCAAAACGGATAATTATGTTTCTCTTTTTTGGTCGAATAGATTAGATTGCGACTTTCTAGATCTTTAATTATAAGTGGATCGGCATCGCGATAGTACATACCAGCCCACTGAGTCACAACTGGCATAAGACGACCAGTTGAGTCTAAGTGCAACACTACTGGTAAATCATTATCTTTGATAGCTTCCATATCTTCCTCACCGTATGGAGCAATAGTCACTATTCCCGTGCCTTCGTCGTCAGATACAAAATCTGCTGTAATCACATAATAAACTCTCTTACCTTGATAATCATAATCGAAATCATATAACGGTTCATAGTCAATACCTGCCAGATCTTTGCCAAACATCTCTTTAATAATCACAATATCCTGGCTTTTTAGCATGTTAAGCCGTGATTTAGCTAAAATATAATATTCCTTACCCTCTTTAACTTTGACATACTTGATCTTTGGATTGACCGCCAGGGCGTAAGTTACTAATTTATTCCAAGGTGTAGTTGACCAAGCTAAGAAGTATGTATTATCTTCACCTTTAACCTTGAATTTAAAAATGGTGGAAAAATCATCAATATCCTTGTAGCTATTATCCATTGCTACTTCTGCCTTAGAAATTGGGGTTTCGCATCGCGGGCAATACATCAAAACTTTTTTGCCTTCATAAATCAAACCTTTATCCCAAATGGATTTTAGGGCCCACCAAACCGACTCCATATAGGTTGAATCCATGGTTTTATAGGCATTATCAAATTCAACCCAGCGGCCAATTCGGTCAATCATCTTTTTCCATTCGCTAGTATAAGTTAAAACTTTGGATCGACAAGCACTGTTAAACTTTGCTATCCCAAGCTTTCCTTCAATATCCTTTTTGCCATTAGTTTTAAATTCGTTTTCACAAATGTTTTCTATTGGCAAACCATGACAATCCCATCCCCATCTGCGTCTAACATAGTACCCCTTCATAGTCCAGTAACGTGGGACTACATCTTTAATCACCGAACTTAAAATATGTCCATAATGCGGCAGTCCGGTGGCAAACGGCGGCCCGTCATAAAAAACATAGGGCTTAGTTTTAGGATTTTTATCAAGTGATTTTTCAAAAATTTTATTCTTTTGCCAAAATTCCAAAATTTCTTCTTCGATTTTAGGAAAGGGTTGTTTTGAATCGACGGATTTAAAACTCATATAACTCCTGAATTATAATGTGTTAATCTCCACTAATCTATTTTCACCCCAGTATAATTCCTTTCTGTCAAATCTATTACATAGTATTATGACAGAAGCATCATATACGGGGCAGGCTAATATCACTAATTTTATGTCAATATTATCTAATTGTTATTAACCGTTATTAACTAATAGTAACCAATATTAACTTCATATAGTAATTATACCTTCATTCCATTATATCTGCAAATTTTATCTTTTCTGCAAATTTTATCTTTCTATTAATTACAAATGAAAATCCGCCTATTTCGGAGCGGAGAGTTTACCGCTGATATCCTCAATTATGAGGTTTCTATATCAGGTGATTTAAACATCATGAGTAGGCTGGCCATCGGAGGTGTTTTTCTCTGTTGCTACTTTAATGCATTTAACCTCCACAAGATCTGGCGCAACGTAAAAATCCCAAAACTTATTTTCTATTAAGGATCTGTCGCCAATCAATTTTTTACAGGTTAGATGATTTTGACCAAATATTTGACTTAACCTGTAAAGTCCATCAAAATTGATCGTTCGGCGACAAACCCATTAGAAGCTCAGCTTCCTTTAAATAACGTGTATGCGTTATTTAAAGGAACCAATTATTTTGGTATAATATATTTAGTGGTAAAAATAAATAATATTGGCTATAACATTGGCGGAAAATGGAGAAGAAGATGGATAAATATGACAAGGAACTAATAAAATTGACATTAAAAGAAATCCTGCTGAGTTTTATTGATGTTGGTATGAAAATAAATGAAATTGCAGGCTATAGAATGCACAAACGCATTGCACATGAATATTTTAGGTCTAGAAATACAGATAAAATTCATTTATCTAAAAAACTTTGGGAGATGGAAAAACGCGGTTACATTAAAAGATTTAAAAGGGAAAAAGAAAATTATCTTAAGTTGACTCCAATTGGTAAAGAAAAAGCTCTAAAATATTTCTCAGATGACTTTAAGATCAAAACACCCAAAGTTTGGGACAAAAAATGGAGAATAGTAATTTTTGATATTCCTAACGACAAAAAAAATCTAAGAGATATTATTAGAAACCGATTAAAAAAAATTGGCTTTTATCAATTACAAAAAAGTGTGTTTGTTTATCCGTTTGAATGTTTAGATGAGATCAGAGCTCTTAAATACATATATTGTCTTGGGCCATATACACAATATATTTTAGCAGAGATTATAGAATCAGAGATTGATCTAGTCGATTATTTCTATGATCAAGGAATCCTTGATAAATAGTTATTTCTTAAGTAATCTTACGTTAAAACATACCATATTTTAGTAATAAACTACCTCGCAGAAAGCTGATGAGGTATGTCATAGGAAGTATTATATTATTCCTATAAGGTAACCTCGAAGCAAGCTTCGATGGAATTATATTCATTAAAAAATCAAACCTGATAAAATATTCTACTTCCTTTTATTTACGCATAGGCGTAATTAACAAGAAGTGATATAAATATCTAAATGTTTTTTAATAATATTTGGAGTAGTAATATAATAATATATGCTACACCCAACTTAGTAATACCAACTAGGAAATGTTTATCGAATTATCAATTGCTTCGTTTACTAATTTATCAGCTTCAGCATTTTGTGCGCGAGGAATGTGAGCAAAGGTTACTTTGCCTCCCAAATCCATAAT
>CAZXAY010000045.1:0-8492 GCA_964638435.1 uncultured Candidatus Saccharibacteria bacterium
TACTTTTTGGATTCTCGATCTTTGGAGCGAACCACAGGTTCGCTCTTTTTCTTTTGAAAAATTATGATAAAATAAACTTGAGAATAGGTTAATGAACTGCTGTCTAAGGATCGCAGTCACCGAAATCTCTAAAATTCGAGTAGCCAGAGTCCTGCCGTTTACGGATTGCAGGAGCGTGCGAAAGAAAATTTAGAAACTCCTTGCTTATTTCTAGTGAAGGTTCCCGATGTATTGTCGGGCTGCTTCAAAAAACATGGTTTCAATGAGGAACAAACAAAGGAAATAGCCACTGCTCTAAACGAGTATCTAAATCCTTGGTGAAATGGGTGGAAGCAAGCAAATTTCAGTGGCCAGCCGCTTGATGTCAACTCGAACTCGAACGGTGTCAACGTCAATCAGAACTGGAATCCCAGTGATGCTAACGACAATGTCTCGGCCTCTGTCCAGGTAGTCTCTAAATTAAATAGGAACATCCTTAAACGGATGTTTCTATTTTTGTTTGCCCACAAAAGAAAAAAGTGATATTCTTAATTTAGAAAGGAATCTATGTCCGGACATTCCAAGTGGTCAACCATAAAAAGAAAAAAAGGGGCAACTGATGCCAAGAGATCTGGTGTTTTTACGCGTCTTGCTAACACAATAATTGTGGCAGCACGAACTAATAAAGGATTAGATTTGGCTATAGATCATGCTAAAAAAGCTAATATGCCAAAAGATAAGATCGAAAACGCCATACTTCGCGGGCAAGGAAAAATCGAAGGTGCTCAGGTTGAAGAGGTAATATACGAAGCTTACGGGCCAGAGAGTGTGGCAATTATAATTAAATGTTTGACTGATAATAAAAATCGCACGGTTAGCAGTTTGCGAGCAGTATTAAACAAATATCATGGGAATTTGGCTAATTCTGGAGCTGTTGCTTATTTATTTGAACTAGTTGGATCAATTGAATTGCCAATAAAACAAGAAACTTTAGACAGAGATAATATAGAAGAAATTATTCTTGAATCCGGTGCTACAGATTATGTAGAAGATGATGAACATTTTATAATTTACACCAAACCCAAAGAGCTTGAAGAGGTCAAAAAAAATATTGAGTTTAAATCACTTAAAATTGAGTCAGCTAAGTTGGCTATGAACCCGAAGACTTATACAGATATTTCGGATAATAAAAAAGAAACTATAATTAAACTTCTTACAGCAATCGAAGATAATGAAGATGTTGATGAGGTATATATAAATGCAGACTTATAAAATCCTACGAAATACTAATACAACGAAATACAAAAAAGTATACAAAATTTTAGTATAATTCATTTAGTATTTAGTTTATTTTGTATTTAGTAGGAAATTATGGAGTAATCTCATGATAATACTTGGTATCGATCCCGGTTATGGTAAATGTGGATGGGCGATTCTTGCCAAAGGCGAGAAACATAAATTATTAACTAATAACTACAAACTATCAGAAATAGAAAAATCAAATTTAAGAGTTAGAAGTTCGAAGTTAGAAGTTAGTCTCGTTGTTTGTGATTGTATCGAAACTGACCCTAAAAAAGATTTACCAGATCGGCTCAAAGAAATATATGATGCAATTGAGTATATTATCAAAAAATATCAGCCAACTGAGCTTGCTATCGAAAGTCTCTTCTTTTTTAAAAACCAAAAAACTGTGATGCAGGTATCTCAAGCTCGCGGTGTAATTATTGTTGCGGCTAAAAATCATGATCTTAGTGTATCAGAATACACCCCTTTGCAAGTTAAGCAGGCTGTGATAGGATATGGTAGAGGTGATAAAGAGCAAATTCAAAAGATGATTAAATTGCATCTTTGTGGCCAAGAAATGCCTAAGCAAGATGATACAGCAGACGCGGTGGCAGTGGCGCTGACACATTTGCAGACAAGTAAATTCCAAAAAACAAACACCAAATAACAAATAAATTCCAAGTTCCAATATCCAATTTTTTAAACTATTTTGAATTTTGAAAAATTGTAAATTATTTGGGATTTGTAAATTGAAATTTGTAATTTTACCTCGAAGGGAGGAATCCGTGCCCCAATTACGTCAAAACATAATAACTGGTCAGTGGGTAGTGATGGCGCCAGAGCGTGCCAAACGTCCCACTGATTATGTCACAGCTGACACTGTTAAATATCAATCAAAAACAGAGTGTAATTTTTGTGTAGATAAAAATATTGTTTATAAAGATAATATTAAAAAATACGAAACTGATAATATTTATATTGTGCCTAATAAATTTCCGGCTTTTGTTGAAGATGGCAATGAACAAATTAGATCATATAAGGTGGAAAATGATTATTATCGTGCCCGCCCTTCAACCGGTGGACATGACGTAGTAGTAGTTAAAGATCATGATATGGAATTACCACATTTTACCAAAAAAATCTGGGTTGATTTATTGGAGACTTTTAAAAAACGATATCAATATTTTGATCACGAAAAAAATGTAGCTTACACTATGCCGATTTATAATCACGGTAGAGAAGCTGGTGCTTCTATAGAGCACCCACATGCCCAGATTTTTGCCTCTAATATCATACCTAATGAGATTGCAACCGAGATTCACCATACCGAAAAATATTATGAGCATAATGGTGCTTGTGTATTTTGTGATATCATCACTCACGAAAAAAAGTTTAAGCAGCGTATAATTTTTGAGAATAAGGATTTTATTGCTTTTACCTTTTATGCTGCTCGCTTTCCCTTTGAAATTTGGGTCCTGCCAAAAAATCATCAAAGTCGTTTTGAAGAAGAACCAAATAGTAAATTTAGTCACCTAGCCGATTGTTTGATAGACGTTTTTGGCAAGCTTAATAAAACCCTAAATGATCCGCCTGTTAACTTTTTTATCCATAATTTGCCAAATACTGTGGTAGAATCTGATTATTATCACTGGCATTTAGAAATCGCCCCACGTATTACAGGTTACGGTGGATTTGAGATGGGCTCTGGCACCATTATCGACGTCTTTTCACCAGAGATTGCTGCTAAGTTTTTAAAAGGTAGACAATAAATAATATTGGAGAATATTTATGAAAAAAATGAATGTTGCTTTTTTTACATCTGCTGCTAGAGGGTTGGCTCATTATGTAGCTCATCTGCTGCCAGAAATAAAATCAGATGTTAATCCTTATTACGTAACCTATGCCAATCAGGAAGTGGATATTTTAGTAAAAGAACAATCTGATAAAGTATATCAAATGGTTCAAAACCAGTCTGCCTCTAGCATACTAGAGATTGTCAATTTTTTAAAAAGTAAAAAAATTGATTTAATAAATTTACATGTTAGCGATACTGTAAGAAGAATGCATATACAATATTTTGCAATTATGAGCTATGCAAAATATTTAAAAATTCCCGTTTGTTTAACCATTCATGACGTATTTACTATAGAATCAATGTATATTGATCCCGCAGCCATAGAATTACTTTATACTTTGGGTGATAGTTATATTGTTGGTAACGAGAGTGAAAAAGATAAACTACAATTTTATTTTAACAAGAAGGAAAAAGATATAACCATTGTTCCGCATGGACCATATACATTGTTTAATAAAAAGAAACATACTGAAAACTCAGCTAAAAAAGAGCTCGGTGTTGAGGGTAAAAAGGTGATTTTATTTTTTGGACAAATTAGACCAAATAAAGGGTTAAAATATTTAATTAAAGCCTTGCCACTTGTTTTAGAAAAAGAAAAAGATGCAATTTTATATGTTTCCACAGATTTGCATTTAAGTACTCCAGAGTTAAATGATTATCTAATACGAGTTGAAAAAAGTGGAGTCAGCAAGAATATCCGTATGGTTAAAGACTATGTACCATCTGATGAAGTTGAAAAAATATTTAAAGCTGCTGATGTTGTAGTACTTCCTTATACACAAGTGTCTCAAAGTGGGATACTAAATTTAGCATTTGCATTTAAAAAACCAGTTATTGTGTCGAACGCTTTTTCTGAGGCACCGATAATAAATGGGAAAATGGGTTATGTGTTTCCTTCTACAGATTATAAGACGCTTGCTTCCTGCATACTCAAAATTTTCTCGATGAAAGATCTCGGTAAATCAATGGGGGTAAAAGGATATGATTACTCAATTAATAAGACAAGCTGGAAAAACGCTGCGAAACTAACATATGACTCTTATAAGATTGCACTTGGCAAAAAAAAATAAGGTAATTAGAATATGAATAAAAAAGTTAAACTTTCTTTTTGTGCTGTAATTAAAGACAATCTATCTAATGTAAAAAGATTATTAGAAAACATTAAAGATTTAGTTGATGAAATTGTAATAGTTGATACTGGTTCCGAAAAAGAGGTAGTGGATTATGAGAAGAAGAATTCTGATAAATTGTTTGAAGTCCCGTGGGATAATGATTTTGCGTGCATGAGAAATTATGTGATTAAACATTCCAAAGGAGAGTGGATATTGACACTTGATTCTGATGAAACAATTACCAAAGAATTAAAGTTAAAAATCAGACAGATCATCACTAAAAATGACAACAATATTGAAGGTTATAAATTAAGAAGAGTTCATTATGCTGATGAACCTAACCCCCTAAACGATTATTGGATGCATTTAAGGCTGTATAGATGCCATGCCAATTATTTTGGTGCTGTGCATGAATCTATTAAAAATCTTAAATTTTTGAAAGAAATAAGATGTCGTCAATGTTCTATCTTGCATCATAATAACCGTAGTTATCAGCGAGAAAAATCCTTAAAATATTCGAACTATCTAAAAGAAAAAATTAAAGAAACGAAAGCTAATAATGATAAAAAAATGATAGAATATTATCGATATAAATTGTGGGTTCAAGATAATATCTATTTATTAGAGACGGATAAAAATGTTGATACCAAATTGCTAAATTCAAAATATAGAGAATATGAAAAAAGAAAAAAAATAATAGAAAAGATAATTCATAATGAACCAAAAAAATCATAAACTAAATAGCAAAATAACTAATATATGTTTTGTTACAACATATCCACCTCGTGAATGTGGCATCGCGACTTACACTCTTGAGTTAAAAGAGGCGATGGAAACACAATCAAAAAACATTAAATCAAAAATCGTTGCAATCAAATTTAATGAAACAGAAAATTACGCAACTAATGTTGATTTTGTAATTAATAAAGACAAGAAAGATGATTATATTAAAGCTGCCAAATACGTTAATGACTCCAATATAGATGTTGTAAATATCCAACACGAATTTGGAATTTTTGGCGGATTTAATGGCAAGAATATTTTATATTTTGTCGAAAGAGTTAAAAAACCTTTAATTGTAACAATGCATTCGGTACCCGTTGCTCATAAAAATATAAAATATTCTTCAAGTAGATATAAATCAAAAATTTTATTAATGAGAAAAATTTTAAAATATGTTGACGGCGTTATTATTATGTCAGAATCGGTAAAACATGTAATCAGGAATGATTTACAATTTATAGGTAGGATTATGGTATTAAATCATGGTGCAAAGACTTTTAATAAGGCGGAACTAAATGAGCTTAAATCACATAAAAAAGATTTAAATTTTAACAAAGACGACTTAATAATTAGTACATTTGGTTTAATATCTCCTAGAAAAGGGTTACAATATGTAATCAGTGCACTTCCTGCTATTATTAAAAAAAACCCCAATGTAAAAATAAAGTACCTTATTGCTGGTAGAATGCATCCAACAGAATCAAAGGAATATTTGAATAACTTAAAAAAACTAGCCAAGCATTTGCACATGGATAATAATGTTATTTTTGATTCCAACTATTTACCTTATGAAAAAATATATCAGTATCTCGCTAGTACAGATATTTTCATTGCACCTTATTATAAAGGGTTAGCTAATCTTACGAGCTCCGGTACTCTTACTTATGCATTAGCATTGGGTTGTTGTATTGTTTCAACCCCATTTATTTATGCCAAAGAAATTCTTTCTAAATATGCAATTGGTGAACTAATAAATTTTGCAGACCATAAATCAATTACAAAAACTATTGATCATCTAATCAAGAACCCCGAGCTGATCGAAAAATACAAAAAAAATTCCTACAAATTAAGCTCAGAATTTTCCTGGAAAAATGTATCAAAAGAATATCTTAATTTTGTCAAAAAAATTATATGATCTCATACCTATGTGGAACAATTAAATTCATAGCCCCCAACTGGCTGATTTTGGATGTTAATGGAGTTGGGTACAAAGTATATATAACTACTAATTACGAACTACGAACTACTAAATTTAGAAGTTCGAAGTTAGAAGTTAATAGTTCAGCTGAGCTGTATGTTTATCATCACATCCGCGAAGACGCCAGTGACTTGTATGGTTTAGAGACGCCAGAGGAACTCCAGATGTTTGAACTCTTGATTTCGGTTTCTGGTGTGGGGCCAAAAATGGCTATGAATATACTCTCAACCTACGACGTTAATAAAATAACCCAAATTATCATTAACTCTGATGCCAGCTCGTTAACGGCCGTCTCAGGTGTTGGCAAAAAGCTATCAATGAAGATGATATTGGATCTCAAAAGTAAACTTGATTCCGGTGCCATTAACAGTTTTGATGATTTTGATAATTCATCCCAAGACTTATTTGATGCCTTGGAATCATTGGGCTACAAAAAGCATGAAGTCTCGTCATTATTGGCAAAAATTCCTAGCGATCTCGATACAATCGAAAAAAAGGTTAGATGGATTTTAAAACATAGTAAAAAATGATATACTTAATAGCAGTAGGGGTTATGCGATCCGCTAGTCGCGGATCGCCACCCGGAGCGAGTAAGCGCATAGTGAGGTAATATGAACAAAAACATAACTTTAGACGATTTAGCATTAATGGTTAAAAGGGGTTTCGATGGTGTTGATAAACGCTTCGATGGTGTTGATAAACGCTTTGATGGTGTTGATAAAAGATTAGATAATCATGAAAAAAGATTTATTAGGATTGAAAGAAGTTTATCTAATCTAGAATTTATCGCCACCGAAATGGTTCGTCGTGATGAATTTTTAGCTTTAAAACAAGAAGTAGAATTGCTTAAAAGTAAGTTAGTTGTTTCTTGACTTGACAAATCTACTTTAACGTTTCAATAAATTGTAGTATAATGATATTAGCATCATAAGCATTAAGAAAATGTGGAAAATTTTAAGATTAAACCAGTTAATTCGGATATGAAAAACTGATGATTTTTACATCATTTATTTGGTTGTAGTGTTAAAGTTATCCACAACGTATAATTACTTACTGTCAAATCGACTATGTCGTATTATGATAGTGAGTCGTCACGTTGTAAACAACACTGTAAGACCTAAAGCTACGAGTTTGAGAGCAAGACTAATTAAAAAAGATAAAAAAATATTTCAAAGAATATATTAAAGAATAGTAGATAAGTAGGGTATTCATCTGTAATTTACAGACGAATAAGGCCACGCCCGCCATGCAAGCCGAGCTTGCGAGGCGTTGCGGGCAGGGAGGGATTAAGTGAGAATAAACTCCTCGAGTTTTGTGAGCAAGGTCGATCCCATTAGGAGGGGCTCCGTGAACCTGAGGTTTTTATATTGTCTAGAAAATTTTTACTTAAACAATTATTTAAATTTACATATAAATTAATTTTTAATTAGGAGGATGAAAATGTCAAAACTCAAGAAACTACTTGGTTTATCCATAGTATGTTTCGCATTCATCTTAGCAGTAGGATTTTTTACCCAAAAAGCCCAAGCTGCTGATGGTACCTTTGACAAACTCACAGTCAACAAAGATGCTACCTTTGCCTACCCAATTTATGCCAATGGCAACGAATTGAGGTTTAAAGGTGCTCTTAAGAGTAAGACTGCTCCCCAAATTGATTTTGGTACTGGAGGATCAAAGATTTATGATGATGGTCAACTAAGACTTTCTTCTGATGACTATCTCTATCTTGATACCGATACCCATGATTTTGGGAAAGGGCTTGTAATTGATACTAATGTTCAAGCAAATCGAGATCTTTATGTTTACTACCCCATTTACTTCTACGGTAATCAAGCTGTTGTAAATGATAGTGGAACATTAAGATTTACTGATGGCAGTGCAGAGAGAAATAATCTCATGACCATCACCGATGCTGGTACAACTGGTAATGTAGCTATAACAGGTAATTTATCTGTAACAGGAACTCAAACTTTTACTGGTAATACTACTTTTGATGGCGACCTAGACCTAACTGGTGTTGGAACAATTTCTGGTCTTCTAGCGTCTGATCTAGGTGTTACAGCTACCGCAGCTGAACTAAACACCTTAGATGGTATTACTTCCACAGTCGCAGAACTTAACATTCTCGATGGTGTAACTTCCACTGCAGCTGAATTAAACATTATGGATGGTGTAACTGCTACTTTCGCCGAACTAAACATTCTCGACGGTGTTACAGCTACTGCTGCTGAACTTAATGCCTTAGATGGTATTACTTCAACTGTTGCTGAATTAAACATCT
>CAZXAY010000046.1:0-8346 GCA_964638435.1 uncultured Candidatus Saccharibacteria bacterium
TCAAAAATATAGATTATTTAGTCACAAAAACCCACAGATAAGTTGGACGCTAATTTATAATAAACCTTTACTTAATGCAAAAAATTTGCTAAAATGAGTATGCTAACAAATTCAAAATTTTACTTTTGAATTTTTAATTTTAAGTTTTTAGATATTCTTATGGCGCCATCGTCTAACGGCTAGGACACATGCTTCTCAAGCATGCAACACGGGTCCGACTCCCGTTGGCGCTACCAGAAAATTAGAATTATCCGCCTCGGCTTGAAAGCCGATTCGAGACAGGTGAATGATGAATTATGGCATAAGTTATTAATTATAGGTTATAAATTATAGATTATGAATTAATAAAATTGGCAGATGTTTGACCAGTTTTTTTGTTGAGATTATATACTATACCACTATGGCGCGATCGCGCCATAGTGGTATAAATGGGCTTAGTATCAGATTATTACATCTAAAAATAATTTAAAAAAATAAGAAAAGGGCCCGCTATGCGCGGACCCCATGACTGCGGTTGAGAGTGATTAGAACCTCAGGCGAATGCTGGCTTCCCAGCTGTCCGACTGGAGGTCGGGGAATTCCTTGAGGAACGCGTTTCTCTGATAGGAAAACCCCAATTCGAGATTCTTATCTTTCTCATTTTTCACCTTGCCAGTGGAGGTGAGATAGGTGAACCCTCCACAGAAGCTGCCACCGTTAGAGCCGAGTTGCACCCGGAAATCCGGCCGGACTTCGTAGTCTATGCCGTACTGAGTCTTGTTGATATCGAGCTTGTACAGCCCGTCTACTGAATCGAACTTTGATTCGTAGATACCGACAGCCAGACTCAGACGCCTATTGGCTTTGTAAAGCACCCCGGCATTATACCGTTGAGAGTCGAATGAGCGTTCACTGGTTGTCTGGATAGTCGTGCCGATCAGCGGCAAGGGTCCGACGGTCGTAGTGTTCCAGACGTTTTCCCTGTAGCGGCGATAGTCGACGCCCACAGAAAGGGATCGGTCAGTGCCAAGAGGAAGAACGTAAAGCATGCCATAGCTTCCTCCGAAGACCACTCCTGATTTGAGATCCATTGCGAGGGGAGCAGTGCCGGGCAGAGGAGGAACCGGAATATTGCCGCGCGATGTCCAGTAGGTGGACATCTCTGGGGCAAAGTAGGCTCCAGCGTAGAGGTTTTTGATCGGGGTTTGAAACCCCAATCCGATAACCTTGGCGTCCTCTGACCCACTGTGGGTCAGCCCGCCGTAGTCGAATCGGTTGGATTTGGAACGATTGGTGCCGACCGAGAACCCGACGTTAGTGCCGTAGACGTCGAAATGTCCCAGAAAGCGGGTCATCTCTCCGTCAACTTTGACGCCATTGCTCATATTTGTAGAGCTCATGGTCCATAGGCCGTAGAAGTCCTTGTTGAGACCCAGGGATGCTGGATTCCCCGAAGTGGGGTTGAGACTTGGTCCGTAGACTCCACCCATATTCCTGGATGCGGTATCTTTTCTCTCCGAGGTGCCCTCGAAGTGCGTGACGCCGTAGATCTCCTCACCTTCGGCGCGCACAATCGTAGCCGTCCAGTTGATCGAGAATGTGATTGTGATGATCACGAGTACCCAGAAGATTTTTTTCATTTACATAGCCCCTTCCATTTAATTAATTCCGATTCCAGACAGCAAAAAAATGAGCTTACCGCCCCCTTTCAAAAAAACTTTCTATCAAAGATCATTAACCAAATGTTAGCTATGCTCTCATTTGACTAATATTCTAGTTGAATTATAGTACTATTTTGTGTTGATGTCAAGGATTTGCCAGTTTTTTTCTATGGCAAGTTTTTTTAAGGCCGAAGTTGGATTGATGACAATTGGATTTTTGGTAAGATTTAGTAAAGAGACATCATCAACTGTCCGGCCAAAAGTGTAACTATCAACGAGGTTAATATTATTTTTTGTGCAAAATTCTTTGATTAAGTCAGATTTAGCACTGTTCATGCAGACTGGACTGGCGAGTTCACCGGTTAAAATGCCGTTTTTAACTTCTACATCTGTACCAATCAAATGATTAAAACCAAAGAAATCTGCAAAAACTTGAGCCACCGGTGTTATTGTAGATGTTGCCAAAATCATGTAAAGACCCATTTTTTTGTATTTTTTTACAAATTCAATGGTATTATTTGAGATTCTTCTACGAAGTACCTGATCAAAACATTCTTGAGTTGTTTTATGAAATTTATCAATTGATATACCTTCTAAAAGTGTAGCGCCTTCTGCGCAAGCTCGAGCGTAGTCTAAGCGATTTATCTTTTTTAAAAAATACCACCAAAGTACTTTTAAAAATAATACAGGACTGATTTGCTTTTTTTTAAACATAAAAAGAATCACATCTTTTTGTGAATGATCGGGATAAATTGTCTCGTCTAGGTCAAAAATTGCGGCAATTTTTTTCATATTTATATTATACCTCTTGCTTAGGGGATTGACAAATAAGTAATTTTTGGATATGTTAATATGTTAGTAGTGGATTATATGGAATTAAACCCCACTAATTTTATTACACCAATTTCACTAATTAGTGACATTCGTAAAAATAGATTAGTGGAGATTAATGCAAATAAACTACATGTTCTTTTCCAAATAAATATCCTGACACGAAATCTCTCGACTCATTCGATAAACTCAGAGTCGCTTTGAGTCAATCGAGAAGCGACAAGCTCGAGATAAAGGAGGTGAAAAAGATGACAGATGATAAGAATATCCCTGAGAAGGAATCCAGTGATCGGTTGGGGGCAATCAAAACAGACAGGTTTCTGGACCCCGCGACAATTATGGAAATGGAAAGAAACGTAGAAAAGGTTATTTCTGGTGACGAAGTCATTCTTCGGAGAATTGAAGATGACTATATTAAGGATCAGATAAATAAACTTATGGAGACGCTTATTGATGCCACCAGCCATAATGTAAGAAGAAGTAACACTAACTTAATTATGCAATGCGTAATCAATGATTATGGTTTTGATAAAGCGAAAGAGGTTGTTTCAACCTTGGGTTTAACGGTAGATTCTTTGATGAAGGTTACTGATTGGATCACCTTGGATCTTTTTGGCAAGCTGGTAGACGCAGTCGAAGAGCTATATGGTACTCCAACGGCAATCTATAAAATTGCCCGAAGAATCCACAGAATGTCATCATGGGGATTGGCTGACGCGCTTGTTAAAGTTGTTGGCAGTTTTGGTAATCCTAAAATGGGCTTCAAATCCGTTAAAAAAGGTATGAAGGCATTTAATAATACCAAAGAAGCTGAGGATATGGACGAGACAAACACGTCTGTAAAGATAAGATCCAAAATTAATGATGATATCGATCCAATGAAAGATATTCAATCCAGATTTTTTGTTCCAGGTATTTTATGCAGTATTCCTGAAATTTGGATGATGACCGCGGCACTTTTTGATGAGCTATATTTACAATTTGATCCAGTTAAAATGCTCAGACATTATCAAATTAGGTCTGAGAAAATGGGTTGGGAGTTGACTGCTAGTGACCCTTATATTAATGAGGATGGAATCCTTTATGTTAATGGTAAAAGACATGGGCAAAGGGTTAAGGTCAAATACGATGACAAAGGGATTGCTTCTATTATTAGTTTAAATTCACAAAGCTGTGATACTTCAGACCCCGTATTTATTGAAAAGGATATTGTCTTGGGCAAGGACGAGGAAAATGGAAATATCCTTTACATTATTCAAAAGGGTCAATATACTAACATGCCATATACTCTCTATGAGTTTAAATGGCAAAATCCTAATTGGCGTCAAATCGGCAGGATATTCTGGAATAACTCCAAAGCTTTTTGGAAAAAAACTTTGGAACTAGCGAAGTCATTTTCTTTTAACAAACTTATTGGAGTGTTTGTATCTCCTAGAAAAGTGATGTTAGAAGAAATAGAGCGAGAACGACAAAAGATTCTTGAAGAGTTTAAAATTTATCAAGATAAGATAAATGAACTGCAGAAAGATCTTGATACTCTCATGACCAGAAGTGAAGACGATCGTAGAAGAACACTGCTAGCGTGGACCAAAAAGTTTGAAGAACTTGGTGGTGCTACTCCAGGTCATGTGGAAAGGGTTAAGGAACTCGGGTTGTTGCTCTGGGACTATATTAAGCCGACCCTTTTGGAAGATCAAAAAGTACCACGTGAAACTATGGAGTGGGCTCTTGAACTTCACGATGTAGGTAAAATTGGCATCCCTGAACATATCCTAAAGAAACAGGGTGAGCTAACTGATACCGAAGCAGCGATTATGAAGAGTCATGCCTACTTGAGTGAGAAAATTATGCTAACTTTAGGTTATGACGACGCTGTTTTTGGTGCCTATCACCACGAAAGGCTGGATGGTTCAGGGTATGTCTACGGATTAACTGGCGACCAACTACCCATAACTAAAAGATTGCCAGCTATTGCTGACATCTTTGATGCACTCTGTACTCCACGTGAGTACAAACCGGCTTTTTCCGAGGCAAGAGCAATCGAGATTCTCCGCAATGATGCCAGGAGGAATAAGATCGATGCTGATCTCGTGGAAAAGCTAGTTGAACTGACCGAAAAAAATAAGGCGTTCTTTACAGAACGCTATGGAAAATTCTGGGAGACGTGATCCGTGCGATTGCGTCTCTTTTTCTTATTAACCAATTTAACAAATTAACCAATCAACTAGTTAACTAATCCTATTCCCATCCTTTTTTTTCTTTAATATATTCTGGCAGGCGTTCCATAATTGGTTCGGGAATGAATGATTTAGGCAGATTTTCGATAATATCTTTTTCGAGTTCCCAAGTTAATCGTTTAACTAGAGTATGATCTTCATACATGCCATAATATTTTGATAAATTAATGGGTTTATGAAAAATCACTTTAATTTTCCCGGGTTTAAGTAAAAATTTTCTGGCTGGTAAGACCTCGCTCGCACCAATAATTGTTACAGGCACAATATCGCAGCGAGCTTTTAAAGCAATACGTACAGCTCCAGTGTGAAAATAGAGTAGTTGTTTTTCTCTTTCCATATGTCCTTCGGGAAAGATTAAAATGTATTCTCCGTTAATAATTTTTTGAGCAGCAAGGCGGATAGCCTCACGTGGTCTAGGAACGCCTTGATATTTATCTCGTTCCTCGTGATCACGTACAACATCAATATTACCAATTTTTCTGAGCCAAAACCCAAAGGGGAAAGCAAAAAATTTAGATGGGGCCATAATACCACAACCTGGGTGGAAGGATGTTACGGAGCCAATTAAGGGACCATCTATAAAACTGGTATGGTTTGGCGATATAACGCAACCACGGTCAGTTGGTAGATGTTCAATATTTTCGGCTTCAACTTTAACACCAGAGACGGCAAAAGTTGCTTTAGTAATTTTACTAAAAATACTATTCCAAACATGTGTTTTTGGCCGATGATAGTTAATAAATTGTGCTATATATGTAAATGGTATAGCAACTAAGAGTACAAAGTTAATAAAATCAAAAGCCCAAAGTGTGTATAAAACACTTTTTGGATGTTTTTTGATATCTTTAAAAACTCCATCAATAAACTTAGTTGATCTTTTATTTATTGGCCCAAGGTTGGGAGTTATTTTATTTTTTAATTCATTTAAAATGGCCATATAATTAATTTAAGATTTAAGATTTAAGATTTAAGATTTAAGATATATTAATATTTTATCACAAAATTGACAATTAGTTAAAAAAAAGAAGGCCGGAGGGCCTTCTCATTTTCAAGAGTGAGGTTCGATTATTTTCCCAGGGCTCTCTGGACTTTAGACCAGAGCAAGCCCGGTCCGCTTTCTTCGCGGTAGGGATTGTCGCAGTAGTCGGGGGAAATTGATTGTAATACCTGAACCACGATCGAATTGTATGGGGTTTTTATTCCCAGCTTTTTGGCGGCGTAGGCAATGCCGCCGTTATAATTGAGGATTTCGGTGGCAGTTCTTTTGAGTACTTCCAGATCAAAATGGAGTGAAGGGAGTTTATCCCCTCTGGCTTTGCCCACTGAATTGTGCATTTTCCATCGAAAGACACAAAGTGGCATCCACCAGGCGCAAAGTAGGCGAAGAGAGTTCAATTTTTTGGCTTTGTAGCCAGGTAGGTCAACGAGTTTGATCTTTTTATTTGGGTGATCGATTACCTGGAAAAACTCCCTTATACAACCGCGCTCAATGTTGGCTGTCATAGGATTGGAGAAAATTTGGTCGGCCGAGCGGTTGAGGATTGCTCCAACTCCATTACCGAGCATGTTGAGGAGCATCTTGCTCCATCTCATGTGTTCGTAATTGTCACATACCTTTACTTTGACGCCGGAGTTAGTGAAGATAGTTTCCAGCAGTCTGAGAGTCTCCTCTGCCCCATCGACCTCCTTATATTTGGCCAGGGCAATACCCCCCTTGGTATTGGTAACTCTTGCAGTATTCGGGGCGGTTTTTTCCACCGGCAGGGTGATACTGCCAGAGATGATGGGAACTCCTGGGAATTTCTTCGCTATGAATTTTTCCAGATCCTCGTCATGGGAATCGATGCCATTGATTGGCAAGAAGAATGCCTGGCATTTGATGCGGTTGCCCGCCAGTTCTTTGAGGACCACTGGCAGATCATAAGTTTTAGTAGTAATAACTACTAACCTAGGTATTGAAACATTCAGGTTCAGGTTGTCAATCACTACAGGTCTATTGGAATAGACTTTGTCACCAAATTCAAGAGCGATTCCTTTTTCCTTGAGTTCGGCGCAATTACTCCTTACCTTTAAGATAACCTTTTGCCCGATGTCTTTGACCCTTGACTCAGAGATAAGCGTCGTCAAGGTCAAGCCGATGGGACCCGAGCCGATGATTAAAAAGTTAACTTCTTTTTCCATTGTTAAGGACCTCCTTGGAATTTTCAGATTTATAATTGACTTTAGTCTAGCAAATTATAACAGATTTGTCAATCATAATAGTAACAAGTGACGAAGTAACCTCTCGACAAGTTCGAGGCAAGCAAGTAACAAGGTTGAATATGCACTAATTTGTTATATATAGATTTTTTTGGTATAATTTAGTTATAATATTGTGATAAATAGTGATTAATTATGACTAGCTTTGCGTGATTTATAAAACTTAGCAATAGGTTACAACTAGTCACCATGAGTCACTATAAGTCACAAAGTTAATGTATGCCCGCCTATATTCAATCTCTTACAATATTCTTACCCCGCCTGCCATGACTGGCACTGTCGGGCAGGTCTAAGAAATTTGCAAACCCGCCTGCATCGCTTTGCGAAGCATAGCGGGCACGGTAGATTTCATGTATGGCGGACTTCCGGAATTTCTTTCTGCCTTGAAGCGAAATTCATGGAGCGGAGGTATTATGTCTGTAAAAGTTAATCAAGAATTATGTATTGGTTGCGGAACATGTGTGTCGCTTTGTGAAGATGTATTTGAGTTGAATGAGGAAGGTAAATCACAAGTTAAAACTAGTGCTGATTTAGCCAAAAATGCTGAGTGTATAAAACAATCTATTGATGCTTGTCCGGTACAAGCGATAAGTAAATAATTTAAGATTTTAGATTTACGATTTAAGATTTAATTTTTGATGATACCAAATTTCAGATAGAATGGTTTTTGTTTTTTAGTGTATATTGTGATACGATATTATTTAGGATTATAACCATAATTGGTAGTTTTTAAATTCTACCTAAGCAAGGAGGACAAATGTTTGGAGGAGTTAAGAGTGCTAATAAGAACAAATTTACTAAAATTTATCGAAGATTTTTTGCAATAATGGGAATAATCTTAATGTTGGGCATGAGTATTAGCCCAATTTTTAATTACCTAACAATTCCCCAAAAAGCTCAGGCTAATGCTGATACTACTTGGACAAAAGGAAATAGTGGTAATTCTTTTGATTCTTTAATAAAACTTGAAACGGTGGATTTTACAGGGGATGTTGGAGAGTACAATTCGCTTGTCTTAGATGCCAGCGGCAATCCCAAAATTAGTTATTATGATGGGACCAATCATGATTTAAAATATGCTAGTTATGATGGTTTAAATTGGACAACGACTACAGTAGATTCTCTTGGATATGTTGGACAATACACTTCATTAATATTAGATGCTGATAATTATCCTCGAATCAGTTATTATAATTATACAAGTGGGGATCTAAAATATGCTAGTTATGATGGTTCAAATTGGACAACGACTACAGTAGATTATACTGGAGATGTTGGTCAATATACTTCGCTTGCCTTAGATGCCAACAGCAATCCGAAAATTAGTTATTTTGATTCTACCAATAATGATTTAAAATATGCCAGCTACGATGGTTCCA
>CAZXAY010000047.1:0-596 GCA_964638435.1 uncultured Candidatus Saccharibacteria bacterium
GCGGGCTCAAAATTATCAGCTTTCGTTACGAAAATTATTTCGAAAGAAGTCTAATAACCAAAAAACAAACACCAAACAAATAACAAATGTCAATTATCAATTTTTAAACATTTTGATATATTAATTTAATAATTTATTTAGAATTTCGAATTTAGAATTTCGAATTTCTCCCAAAGGGAGTAATATGGCTAGAAAAACTAAACGACCATCTTTTCCATTACTTTGCAGCGAATGCAAAAAAAATGGTAAAACAGTGCGTAATTATGTAACAGATAGAAATGTTATTAATACCACCACAAAGTTAGAAGAGAAAAAACATTGTCCAACTTGTCGTAAACATACTCTTCATATTGAAGGTAAGATGCCTCCACACAAAAAACGATAATTTTTAAAATTCCAAATAACAAGCATAAAATTACAAATAACAATTTTTCAAATTTAAAACTTTTAGTTTGTAATTTTAATTGTTGGGCGTTGTAATTTATTTGGAATTTGCTATTTGATATTTGTAATTTATTTTAGTTGGGAGTGTAGTTTAGTGGTAGAACATCGGTCTCCAAAACCGAGAATGTGGGTTCGATTCCTACCACTCCCGC
>CAZXAY010000047.1:622-8334 GCA_964638435.1 uncultured Candidatus Saccharibacteria bacterium
TTGCTCATGGCAGGCCAGCAAAAAGAATGCCCTGAGTCAGTCGAAGAGCAATAATTTTGTCAAGAAGATACCAAATGGTATTTTTTTTGTTTGATGACTTTAAAATGATATTATGCTATAATCAAATTAGACATCTTTATGGACTAATCTCTCGATTTATCCCGTCAAGAGTTGGCGGGGCAAGCTCGAGACAAGTAAGGAGGGATGTTTGTGGAAAACTTAATTAGATAGGAGGGGTTGTGGTTTATAATATCAAATCCTTGTTAATAAAGGTTCTATTAATTTTATTGTGCTTATTTTTTATTATGAGCATAGCTTTTAATTTTTATCTGTATAAAAATTATTATCCTAAATTACAAACTAATAAAACTGTGCTTTTTAATAAAACATATCTTGGTAAAGTTTTAGAAATTAAGGATGGCAGTGTTAGTATTCAGTTAACTAATGGTAATCAACAAACCAAAAATTTTACCTTTGATAATAATACTCAGATTTATCAGCAACTAACTTGTCCTAGTCCAGTCAAAACCGATGTTAATAAAATTCAAAAAGATAGTGAGATAATGATTATTACCAGCAACGATCAAAATGATTTTAAAGCTAGCGAAATCGATTTGCAGCCTAAATAATTGTTTCCAGTAATTATAAATTTAAATATTATGAAGAATAAGATATTAAAATTTACATTTGGTTTATTCTTTTTTGGTTTGATTTTTTTGGCGTTTTCGGCTAAAGCTAGTGCCACATCATATATTAGTGCTAGCCAAACCACCTCTGGTGGCAACCCCGCGATTAATGTTAATTATAATATGGATATTAGTGATGTAGGCTGTACAATATATGCTTCAATGCAAGTATATATTTATCGGTCTATCAATGGCGGTAGCTGGTCATTAATTGCGCAGGCAACAACCAGCGCTCCAATGAGTTCGTCATTTACAGATACCAATGTTAGTTATGGGTCAACTTATAGATATAAACTAGCTTGGCATAATGGTCTTATAGCCTTTGGTTGTAATGGTACAAGGGAGTGGATTTATCTTTATACTGATGTAATTTCTGTTCAAGCACAAAGCTTTAATCTGTCAGCAATAGCAGGTTGCTCTAGCCAAAGCGGTATGGAAAAATATGCCACTAATAGATTAATTTGGTCGGCTGTTACGGGGGCAACATATTATGATTTTTATGTTAGCAAATCGCCAATTGCAGGTAATAATTGGAGAGATTGGACGAGCGCAAATGGTATTGATAGCATAAGCGGAACAGGAAATTTATCAATTGAAATTGATGTACCAATATCTTTACCTGTGCAAACAAATTATTATCGAGCAAGAGCAATTTCTGCTGATGGTTCTGCAGTTGTAGCAATTTCTAATCAAGCAGTTTTAACGCCAAAAAAATCAAGTTGGACAATTTATAATTTTAAAGCAAGCCCAACTACCATTAATTCTGGTGATAAATCAACAATTTCTTGGCGTATTGTATATGTTCAGAATCAAACAAGGAGTTTAATTATAAATCCTGGTAATATTGATGTGATGAGTTTAACCAATAGCAATGGCAGTGGTTCTATTGATGTTAACCCAAATTCGACAACTAAATATACTTTAACTAGTTCTGGTGGTGATTGTGGGGATTATACATCTGATATTACTGTTAATGTTAACCAATCAAGTAATGTTAACCAATCAAGTAGTGGCAAATTGACTATTAAAGGTGATATCAACTCTGGGTCTGGTTCGGTTTCTAATATCACAGTTGATCCCAAGAGTGTAGTTTCGGCTTCGGGCAACGTTAATGTCAGTGGATCAACTTGGCAAATTGGATCATATAGTTCTGGTAGAACCATCGATTGGTTATCATTTACTACTCAGATGCTAGTTACTATCAATCGGTTAACTAGCGAATATGGAATAAAATCTAGTCTTAGTAATTTTACAAATCCAGTTTTATATCTTAATAATGGTGTAACTAATAGTCCAAGTGCTGTTCCCGCTTTAGCCTACGTTGATAGATACAATGTTAAACCAGAGGGTAAGATTTGGGTAGTTAATGATAACAGTGATTTAGTTATCAATAATTCTACTACTATTTATGGTATTGGCACAATAGTGCTAGAAAATGGCAATTTAATAATTAATCAAAATATTGATTATGGCAAAGATGGTAAAAATTCTGTAGGTTTTATTGTTTTAGGAGGTAATATCGAAATTGGTTCCGATGTCAAATCGTTAAATGGGGTATTTTATGCTCCCAATGGAAAAATAATTTTTCATTAATTTGCAGGCGATTATGAAACTAACAAATTTTGTAGAAAAATATAAAATTTTAACAATAACCTTGATGATAATTTTTATGTTAGTGGGATCGTGGTTTTTGTTAGATACCTTTAAACCAAGATTTTGGACAAATTATTTTAACCAATACCAGACGCAATTAATAAAAGTTGGTTCACCAGATTTGATTAACTATGATTCGGAAGATACTATAACTGGCAAAATCGAGTCAATTGATAATGAGAAAATTGTCATAAATACTGGAGATTCGTATTATTCAGTTGCGACACAATCCAATACAACCGTCAAATTAACTGTTCCTGATGGCAGTGATTCTGGTATTCAAAGTCTTCATATTGGGCAATCGGTAAGTATTAAAATTATTGGTTCAAAATTTACCAGTTTTGAACCATTTCAGTCCGATTCTATTATTGTTAATAAGGACAAATAAAATGGCGCCAAATAAATTGGTCAAAATTAGTAGTATATTATTAGTTATTTCTTTATTGTTCTTTTTGTTAACAGGATTCTATTATGGGTTTTATAAATGGCAAGTTAGTCAACCAGATAAAGGAGTAATCACTAGAGTTGGGGAAATAGTTAATTTTGAGAGAGAAAATAATTATCTTAATATCAAAATAAATAATAAATCTATTAAACTAATTGCCAATTATAATTCTAAAATGCTGATACCTTCATCAATTGAACAAAAAAATTTAGATTTTAGCAAAATTAATGTTGGGGACAGTGTGCTTGTTGAATATGATGCTTCAAATAATGTGATAAAATCACTAACAAAAATTACCATAGAAGATCAAAATCTAAAATTAATAAAAGGCAAAATTACCAAGATCGATAACAGAAATTTAGAAATTAGAACTTTGGAATTGTATTCTAAAAATTATTTATACGTTGTTGGCGGACAAACATTTGATATTATTGATAATACGAATGGTAAAAATCAGGTGATGCAATATAATTCGCTCAAAATAAATGATGATGTCATAATTGAATTTGATAACCAAAAGAATGTTAAGAATATTTATTTAATAAAAGTTGGGCCAAAATCATGACAAAAAAAATTATTCTTATATTAATCATAATTTTTATCCCACTAATTTTTGCTAAAAAAGTAAATGCTTATGCTTTTAATATGCATGTTATCCATGGTCCTGTGGATGTTTGGGTTACTGATGGGGAGGTTGATCCAATTTTAAATCCTAAAGGTTATTACGATGTTAATTGCCCGCCAGCTGGAGACTGCCCCGTCGCTGGGTATAATGATAGCTGGGCTGGAGTGCGTTATACTAATAATATCCAGCTTACAAAGCCAACTATTTCAACTTCCAAAAAAGTTGGTGATCCAATTGATATTAGTTGGAGATTAGGGGCAACTGGTGGTACAGCTTTTGCAGCGTACTTAGGCTTTGAAGTTAGATTTATGGTGGTAAACAGTGGTGGAGCAAGTATAGTTTTTGATTGTTTAAACCCAACCTTAACCGCAGTTGCAACGTCGGGAGGTGATAAATATATTTGTCTTGATCAAAAAAAATATAGTAAATATCCTATTTTTGCCGGTGGTGCGACGCCAGCTTTAAATGGTACCCAATATACACGACCTGATTTTACTAGCCCGCGTCAAGTTGAAATGACAATACCTCATGAATGGTCAGGTAAAAAAGTCGAGTTCCAAGTAATTGAAAAATTTTGTCAAGGTGTGGGTAGTACTTGCGATCAAACAAGGATGTATTTAACGTCATATTCTAGCACAATTGATATTGCTCAAGATAGTACCCCAGCTAAATCAACTATCAGTAATGTTTGTCAATATAAAACTGGACAAAATATTTTGGAAAATATTGAATTACCTGATGCGACATCTGTTGGCGCAACACCAATGAGTGAGGTAAACAAGACAGAAATAAATACAGGGCAATATGATGGTTATTTGCCTTTTGGAGTTACTCATGATAGTTTTTCTATATATAATGATAGTTATAATCATACTAGATACTATAAATATTCTGGATTAAATGATGGTTTAACATATTTATCTGGCTTTGAATACTTTGTTGGTAAAAAATTAATCACACAATACGAGACAAAAGTTAGCATTAATAATGGACTATATACTAAATTAGATGATTTAATTAGTGAGCAAAATGTTCAATATGATTCGGCTAATCCAACTAAAGCATATAATCCATTAGGGTCAATAAAAGACATTCGTTCTTATATCTATAATGATTTACGGAGCGGTTATTTTGGTAATGGTTATATTTATGGTAAGGCGATTCCGACAATGTTTTTTCAAAAAAATGGTAGTTATTTAATCCATCCCAATGATACCGTTCAATTCGAAATTACAAGAAAATTGCGTTATGTTAAATATCTAGCATTATCAAATTTTGGTTACTGGTCTAGTAATATCCCTGGTGTTGGAGTTGGGGATTATTACCCTAATTCATGGGACCGATTTTATGGACCCAATGGTATAACTTTAGGCAACTCAAAAATTACCGATGTCTCTTCTGAAGAAAAATTTTACACAAACAAACTAACAATGCAAGCTTTGCCATGTTTTATTAAGCAAATTGATATTTCATCCAATGCGACTCGTCCAGTAATTAATGACAATATTACCAAAGCAGATTATAAAGCAACGGTTAATTTTGCGCCGACATTCTCTTACCCTGCGATTGTCGGCGGGAGTACAACTTTTAATAAAGCTCAAAATTTTATCACCAGCCCTATAAAAATAGATTATACTGATAATTATACAAAATATGATTCAGGTTGGGGTCTGAGTAGTAATTTAAATGATTATCTTAAGTTAACTGGAGCGAATGTTAAATTGCAAAAAACACCAACTGCTGATGTTTCAGGAAAAATTTTCTTTGATTTTAAATATCTCCCTGATAATTTTATTGATCGTAATATTGACGAAGGTATTACTCAAACTTTTCTAAGTAATGTTTTTAATAAATCTTATGTTTATAAATATCTATCAACTACTCATAATTACAGTTGGGTATGGGATGCATTAAATAATGATTATACTACAGATCCAGTTAAACACATTTACCCTGACCCTGGAGCTTATCATGAAAAAGTCGGAGCGAACTTAGTGGTAGAAGCAAAACAAACTTTTCCTTCTGTTAGTTTAACATCCAATTTACAGGAGGTGTGTAAGAGTAGTACAACAGGTGTAAAATTAACCTGGGCTTCTTCTAATGCTACTAAAATACTTAGCAACAATTTTGGCGTAAATTCATTAAGTGGTGAGGCAACTGTTTTTCCTACAACCGATACTAATTATTCCATTAACGTTGGTGATAATAGGGGTAATTCGGCATCATCTAGTGTTTATGTTTTTGTTAAAGATTGTACTACTCAAAATCAAACTCAAGCTAATAATAGTGTTTTTAAAGGAGTATTTATTGGTAATGAGATTAGCTTACCCAACCCAAATGGTAGATCAATGACAATTGAATATGATAGTAATATTGTAAATAATCCACCACCGGGTTTTGGTGATTTAATTGCACCTAATTGGGGGGAGAGAGTACCGTAAAATTTTAACAAATTTTTCCTACTAATTACTAATTTAACTAATTACTAATAATAATTATTTATTCACTAATTTTGTATTATAGTGTATAATAAATATATTCGTGTGAATAAATAAAATCTTAAATCATAAATCATAAATCATAAATATTTAATAGGAGGGGTATGCTTGATATTAGTTCTAATAATAAAGAAGGTTCAGTGCCGCAAAATCCTGCTACATTAGTTACCGAGTCAGAGATTTCTGGGCTTAATAAGATGGAAAACTCAAAAGTTGTCCAGATTTTTTGTTTTATAGTTCTGGGATTATTCGTGGCAATGACTATTTTTGTTTATGCTCTTGTAACCAGTAAAAGTACTCAATTAACTAATGCCCAGTCAAATTATGACAACCTACTTAATCAACTTAACTCAGATAAAGATTTAGTAAGTGTTAATAAATTAGCAGAAAAATTTGATAATGGACTTAGCAAAATCACTAGTTTTATTAGCGGTAGGGCAACTTGGTCAGTATTTTTGGGTGAAATTCAAAAAATTACCCCACCAGACGTGGTTTATAAAAGTATTAATGTAGCAGAAAAGACATATGTTGTTACTATTAACGGAGAAGCTAGCAGCTACAATTCGGTAAAAATGTTATTAGCAAATCTTAGAGTTTCTGACAAATTTACTGCTATCAAGCTCATTTCAGCAACACAGGTTGAAAATATTGGGCTAATGGTCAATTTTGCAATTGAAGCGCAAGTAATTGACAAAAATCTTACACCAAAATCTTAAACCTAATTATTTATACAAGGAGACAATATGGTTAGTAAAGAAAATAAGGTACAAAGTTCAACTAACATTTATCCATTGCTAGTCGTGCTTATTTGTGCATTATTGGGTTATTGGGTAATTAGTCCAAAAATCGCTGAGATTAAGGAATTTAATACTTCTATTGCTGCTAAAGAGCAAGATACTGCTAGTTTAAATGAAAAAATTCAAAATTTAAAAACTTTACAAAAGCAGTTTGAGGCTGCCCCAGGCGATGTAGAAATATTAAATTTAGCAATCGCCGATGATCCGCAAATGCCAGAGATAATTGAACAACTAACGTCCATGGCCAGCAAATCTGGTATGACCATAAAATCAATTAGACCAGATTATCGAGACTCAACAAATGAGACTGTAGTTGGGGTTACTTTAAGGGGGGATTATATAAATCTGATTAATTATATCAGCGAGACGGAAAAGAATCTTAGACCGGCATCTGTTAAATCTATTAATCTTAGTTCAACCACCTTGCAAGATCAAAGTGTTCTGGACACAACCTTAGCTATAGGTTTTTTTACTGCAAAAAGCAATAGTGATAGTGTTGCAAAAGCCTTAGATAAAACAAATCAGGATGCCCAGTAATACATCTTTCAGAATGTTTGTTAATAATTTGTTTAGACAAAATATAAATTAATTAGTTTAAGTAACAATAATAGAAAAAAATAATTTAGTGTATCACAAACATTAAAGATTATTACTGAAAGTTGATATACTGGGGAGGGATTGTGAATAAAATAG
Source organism: uncultured Candidatus Saccharibacteria bacterium (assembly GCA_964638435.1). Taxonomy (GTDB): domain Bacteria; phylum Patescibacteriota; class UBA1384; order JAMDBS01; family CAZXAY01; genus CAZXAY01. The sequence goes on from CAZXAY010000047.1 coordinate 8,020, forward strand.
TAGTTTATGGATCAATAATTTGCTTGGTTACTCTAGGGGGGCTGTTTTGTTGGTATCAGCAAACTAAATCTAGTGTTGAAGAGATTGATACACAATTAACAAAGATTGATAAAGTAAACCCTAATTTATTGTCAAGTAGTGGTTTTAAGAGTGTAAAAGGTTTTACAAAAAATGGTAATATTCCCGTTAAAGCTCAAGACAGTTCGATTAGTAAGGCAAATCCTTTTAGTTACTAGACTTCTTTCGAAATAATTTTCGTAACGAAAGCTGATAATTTTGAGCCCGCCCTGACTCGGATCAGGCGAGGCAGGCGAA
>CAZXAY010000048.1:0-140 GCA_964638435.1 uncultured Candidatus Saccharibacteria bacterium
AACTAGTCTAAAATATTCACGATACAAGCCTGGATTCATATTGGGTGGCGCGCTCATCCAAAAGCTAAAGGTTGCCGTACTACCTGGAGCAACAGATTCTTCATTCATAAAAACGCGGTTAGCAGTTAACCAGTGAGAAG
>CAZXAY010000048.1:240-8136 GCA_964638435.1 uncultured Candidatus Saccharibacteria bacterium
TGATAAAACGAGATTCTCTATCTTGTGGGAAGGAGGTGCCAAGATTAACGCTACCTCGATACCAGGTAGCACTTCCAGTGTTTTTGACAGTTACTTGAAGGTTAAATCCTTCGCCAGGTGATATAACTGGATAGGTATTCTGACTAACCCATTGGTGATGATATTTTTCACTCTCAGGTAGTACTACAACATCCCAATATATCCCTAAATCTTCCATCCAAGTTATACCATCGGCAACTAGTCTAAAATATTCACGATAAGTGCCTGGATTCATATTGGGTGGCGCGCTCATCCAAAAGCTAAAGGTTGCATTATCCCCCGGAGCAACAGATTCTTCATTCATAAAAACGCGGTTAGCAGTTAACCAGTGAGAAGGGTGGCCATAAAGATTATTTAGATCAGCTCTGATAAAACGAGATTCTCTATCTTGTGGGAAGGAGGTGCCAAGATTAACGCTACCACGATACCATATGGCACTTCCAGTATTTTTGACAGTTACTTGAAGGTTAAATCCTTCGCCAGCATAAATTTGTGGATAGCCGTTTTGACTTACCCAACTGTTGCCATATTCAGGATCCTGAAACTTATATGTGTTAAAAAATAAGTTCCAAAAGTTATAATTGCCATTATGTGTGTGTGGTGTGTAACGGTATAACGAAGCGGTAGCGCGATTTGCAAAAGTTACATCCATGTTGGGATATCCTCCGGAGTTAGAAAAATTCATAGTTTGCCCAACCTGATAATCATTAAACCCATTACCTTGCGCCCTTTCGTAATTATATCTTAATTGCCAAGCGGCATTTTCGACCTGATTGGTAAAACCAGCGTAATCTGGGTCACATCCACCACTATCTGGACAAGCATAACCCATAGCTTTATTAAGAGCGTTATCATCACGTGTAGTTTTAGTAATTAAGCTTTGTTCCTTTTGTAAGGTAACTAATAATACTTGGGGGTTAACTGTACCAGTTAAGTAGTCAATATTGATGCCATTTATGTTGCCCGAGCCATCACCATAACCGTGTGAGGCATCAAATATTATTTGGGCGGCACTTTTGCCATTTTCGCTATAATCTTTTAAATAACTCCCTTTAGCTTCCAAAAATCTTTGGATAGCTGCAGTATTCATACTGTCGGTGTTGATAAAAGCACCATCACTGATGATATTATTGCGATCAAAATCAGTAGCAAGGACTTTTGGAGAAGTAATAAGTAGTAAGTAATAAGCAGTAAGTAATAATGAGAAACCGAAAATTATTGAAGTCCAAAAAACTCCAAATGCTGTTTTTCTGTTTCTTTGTTCCTTAATTATTATATTCATTTGTTTCTATATTATTATGATACATGATACATGCTACATGTTACATGTTACATGCTACATGTTACATGCTACATGTTACATGTTACATGCTACATGTTACATGTTACATGATGTATTTTTATTATACCAAAATTGACAACTGTGGGCTATAACTTATATAATATAGACATAAAGAAAATTGAGAATAAAGTTCTAAGATAATATTGCCCGCCTGCGCTCTCGGCATTGCACGTCGAACTATTCGTTCGCGAGTTATCCGAGATGCTCCGGCGGACTTCCGGAATTTCTTCCGTCGAGGAGCGAAATTCACGGAGCGGAGGGAATATGAGCAAACAAGTTCAAAATAAAGATTTAGAGTCTAGTAGTGACTGGATGGAGGAATACGAAGGGCAATTAGCCATTGATGCTTATCAAAATAATGATGAGGTTGTTGTTAAAGCACCAATTGCTGGAGTAAAACCAGAGGATTTAGAAATCTCCATCACCGATGAAGTAGTTAGTGTTAAAGGTGAGAGGCGCGAGGCATCAGAGGTTGTAAAAGATGATTATTTTTGCCAAGAATGTTATTGGGGGGGGTTTTCCCGGTCCTATGTTTTACCTGTTGCAGTTGATAGCGAACAAGCTGTAGCTAGTTTAAAAAATGGTATCCTAACCATTAGAATTCCTAAGATGGAAAAAACTAAGACTAGAATTTTAAAGATAAGTGCGGGAGAATAGAATAGGTTAATATTTGTTAATAATAGTTAACAAGAGTTAATATTAGTTATTTGATAACAGTTATTAACCTCTATTAACCGATATTAACTGCTACTAACTTAAAAAAGGTTTATCATGATTATAAGTAAGGCTGTCATTCCCGTAGCCGGGTTTGGGACTAGGTTTCTGCCAATTACCAAAACCGTGCCTAAGGAATTATTACCAGTAGTAAATAAACCAGTTTTGCAGTATATTATAAATGAGGCCTCATTGGCTGGTATTAATGAATTTATTTTTGTTATCTCGCCAGAAAAAGAGATAATTAAAGAATATTTTAAACCATATCCTAAGCTCGAGAAAAAACTAGCCGAAAAGCAAAAACTTAAAGAGCTAGAAGAAATTAAAAACATTACTAAGGGCTTAAAATTTCACTATGTTATGCAAAAAGAGCCGCTAGGCACTGGCCACGCCTTATTGCAAGCTTACAAATTTGTGAAAAACGATAATTTTGCTTACTTTGATGGCGACGCAATTTATGATTCTAAAGTTCCTGTTATTAAACAAGTAATAGATATATTTAATAAATATCAAGCAGACGGAGCTATAGGCGGGACAGTTGTTGATAGATGTAATGTTACTAGATATGGTAATTTGGTAGTAGATAAAATTGCTGGTAGAGAATATAAGTTAAACGGGGTTATGGAAAAGCCGTCGCTAGAAGACGCACCTAAAGATAATTTAGTCATTGGTGGTCAAAGATACGTGTTTAGTCCAAAGATATTTAAATATTTAAAAACACAGGCTCCAGGAGTTGGTGAAGAAATTTGGCTAGCAGACGCAGCCGACAAATTAGCTAAAGATGGTAACTTTTATGCTTGCGAAATTGATGGCAAATATTACGATACCGGCAATGTCCTTGAGTATCTAAAAACCAACATCGACTTCGCCCTTAAAGATCCTGAATTAAAAGTTGAGTTAGTAAAGTATATAAAAAGTTTGGGATAAATTATATGTAAAGTGCCGCTTGACATAAAAGTATGTTTTGTGTAAAATATAATTATGATAATTGAACGAGATATTTTTAAAAAAATTAAGCCCCATCTAAATTCCCACGAAGCGATAATCGTCACTGGGATGCGTCGCACTGGCAAAACTACCTTGCTTAAGTTTATTTATGACAAAATTGCTTCTGCTAATAAACTTTACTTGGATTTAGAAAATCCATTATATCAAAAGTACTTTGATGAAGAAGACTACGAAAAAATAAAGTTTAATTTAGAAATAAAAGGATTAAGCTTTCAACAAAATAGTTATCTTTTTCTTGATGAAATCCAATTAGTTAAAAATATACCCCAAGTTGTAAAATATCTTTATGACCATTATAATTTAAAACTTTTTTTAACTGGTTCAAGTAGTTTTTACCTTAAAAATCTTTTCTCTGAGTCATTAGCAGGAAGAAAGTATATTTTTGAATTATTCCCTCTAAATTTTAAAGAATTCCTGATGCTTAAAGGTGAAAAATTAAATATTCCTCGATCTGGCAAAAAAATCTCACCTACAGTCTTTAATACCTTTGCCAGATTTTATGAAGAATATTTAAAATTTGGTGGTTTCCCTGGTGTAGTAGCGAAAAACAATTTTTCAGAGAAAAAAATGGTTCTTAATGATATTTTTTCTTCTTATTTTCAGTTGGAGGTTGTGCAATTAGGCGATTACAAAAAAACATCAGTTATCAGGGATTTAATATTGCTTTTAATGCAAAGAATTGGCTCAAAATTAGACATCCAAAAAATTGCCTCCGAATTAGGTGTTTCCAGACCAACTATCTATAATTACCTAGCTTTTTTGGAGGGAACTTATTTTATAAAATCTGTAAAACCCTATAGTTTTAGTAAAGATGTTGAAATTCGAGGTTTAGAGAAGGTGTATTTCTGTGATTCAGGATTAGTTAATAATTCAACCCAAGTTAATGATGGAGCCTTATTTGAGAATAATATTGCCCAGCTTTTGTGGCCAAGAGGAGAAATGCATTATTATCAAAGAAAAAGTGGGTTGGAAATTGATTTTATTCTTAATAGAAAACTTGCTATGGAAACTAAACTCCGAGCTTCAAAGCAAGACTTGAAAAAACTCCGCGAAATGGCAAATAAATTAAAAATACAAAAATACTTCCTTATTTCACAAAAATATAGTGATATTCAAAATATCCATTATGGATTTAATATTTAGGATTATTTATGGAAATTGGGTTGGGGATTATTAATTAACTAAAAAGTGATATACTAAATGTATAGATAAAACTGAAAAAAATATTGATAAAGAATGGATGAAAGAGGAAATTAGCGATATTAGAGAGAAGTTAGATGAATTTCCTACACGAACCAAATTTGAGGAAATCAAAAAAAGGGTTAAATTTTTAGAAACTAAATTAGGAATAACCTTAAGGTAATATATTATTGATTATAAATTATAGGCTACCGTTTAAATCCCAAAAAACAATTAACAAATTTCAAATAAATAACAATGACCAATGATCTAAATACCAAACAATACGACTTAGAAGAAAGAACATTTCAATTTGCTAAAAGTGTAGCATTATACTGCAGGCAATTGCCTAAAGAAATAATTAATATTGAGTATATCAAACAAGTTGTTAGATCATCAGGTTCAGTAGGGGCAAACTATATCGAAGCGAATGAAGCTTTAAGCAAAAAAGACTTCGTAATGAGAATTAAAATCAGTAGAAAAGAAGCTAAAGAATCTATTTATTGGTTAAGATTGATCACTGAAATTAATAACAATGATTACCAGTTAAAAGGAAATATTCTTTTAAAAGAAGCAACAGAGTTAAAAAAGATATTCTCTTCAATTGCAGAAAAATCAAAATAATTAATTGTTTGATAATTGAAATTTAAATATTGGAATTTATTTGCCCCACAGGGGTCTCGAGTTAGTCGAGAGATAATTTGGAAATTGTATTTTGGAATTTAATAAAGAGGAGGGGTTCATGAAAATAAAAGGTTTTAAAAAAGTTGGTTTAATATTACTTAGTATTGTTCTCTTATTTAGTCTAAGCGGTGCAAGTTGTTTTGGTGGTGGTAGTGGCGGATCAAGTAAAAATCCCACTATAACTCTTACCGTTTGGCGTCTTTTTGATGATAAAGAAATTTTTGATCCAATAGTTAATAATTATATTTCGGCTCGTAAAAATAAGGTTAACATTGATGTTAAATATATTAAAAAAGATTACAGCGAGTATGTAGTTGATACAGTTAATGCTATCGCAGCAGGCAGGGGTCCTGATATTTGGATGGTGCGCAATGATTGGGTTAATCAACATTATGACAAATTGGTACCAACACCAGACACAATCATGACTATAGATGGATATAAATCAAATTTTCCTGATATTGCAGTAAATGATAATGTAATTGACAATAAAATTTATGGTTTACCATTAAGTATTGATACTCTAGCACTTTATATTAACACTGATATTTTTAGAGATGAAATAAAAAATTTATCAATTCAAAAAAATAAGATAGGTCAAAAATTGTTAACTGACCGCCCAAACAATTGGGAAGAATTGATAGAATGCGTTAAATTGTTAACTAAGAAAAATGGGAATACTATTGAACGAGCTGGGGCTAGTCTAGGCACTACCAATAATATTGAACGTTCTACTGATATTATTACTGCTTTGATGATGCAAACTGGTACCAAAATGACTAGTGATGACAAACAAAGCGCTAACTTTAATTTGCCTGTTGTCAAAAGTACTGGTAACCAAACTTACTCTGGTATTGAAGCATTAAATTTATATAAAGGTTTTGCTGACCCCACAAGTGATCATTATACCTGGAATACTTCTATGCCTAACTCTGTTGAGGCTTTTATCCAAGGTAAAACTGCTATGATAATCCATTATGGTTATATTCGACAAACTTTAGAACAACGCGCTCCCAAGTTAAATTATGAAGTGTTACCTTTACCCCAAATCAAGGATGCTACTAATGCTGTTGATTTTGCCTCTTATTGGGTAGAAACTGTTACTAATAATAGTAAGAACCCCGGATGGGCGTGGGATTTTATTAATTACGTTTATAGCAAATCTAGTACTTACCAAAATGCTACTAAAAGACCTAATAATGCCAAAATGGATATTAAACAAGTTCCCATTGTCAAAGAAAGGGTGATCAACAAAACCAGGGTTTTTGGATATCAAGTTAACACAGCCCAAGATTGGTTTAAAGGATACTATCCGGAGAAAGTTGATAATGTTTTTAAAATATTGCTAGAGAATGTGACCGAAAAAGGCCAAAACCCACAACATTCCATCGACAAAGCCGCCTCTGATGTAACAACATTATTGCTTAAGAAACCGTACTAGAATTTTAGATTTAATAAGGAAAACATGTTTATCAATATTACAAATAAAAATATTTCTGCTATATTGCTTTACTGCTTTACTGCTTTACTGCTTTCCCCTATTAATGTTTTTGCAATAAACCCATTGGAAAACCCTTTACCTGTTGGTAAGCTTGGTTTATGGTCAGCAAATATTCCTAATTATTTAATAATTGTAGCTGCACCAATCTTTCTAGTAGTATTTTTAATCGGTGGTGTACAATATCTGACTAGCATGGGTAACCCCGAGAGTTCCGAAAAAGCTAAAAATACTTTAATATACGGAGTAATTGGGTTAGTCGTTGTAGCCATTGGTAAAACGTTTATGATGTGGTTTGTTGGAAAATTTTAATAAATTTTTGTATCACGAATAATGAATTAGGAATTAGTAATTATGGAAAGAATTAGACATCTACAATCAAGATATGCTATAATTAGTAATAGAAAAATAATTTTTCAAGTAATTGCTATATTTTTTAGTTTATTTATAATTCTTTCCCTAACTGGAGCAACTTGTAATATTTCTGGGGGTACGATTCAAGACCTATTAGGTACTGGTGACCCTACGAAACTTACGACTGACGTAAAATCAATGAGAGAAAGTATTACCCAAGCAGTCTGGAATGTTACTTATTGGCTGATAGCAGCTGCAACAAGCATTGGTACAATGTACTTTATGATTAATGGTTTCTTTTATATGACATCGTTTGGGGATAAAGAAAAGATCGAAAAAGCAAAGAAAGGTATGCTTTGGTCAATTATCGGAGTGTTAATATTATTAACTTGTATTGTAGTAGCAAAATATGTATTCAATGATGTTCTAGAATTACAAGGAAAATTCAAAATCACCCCAAAATAGCAATTTTTAAGAGATTAAGTTATAGTTATATTATAATAAATATAAACTTGGCTTTTTGCCATTAAATATAATAATAATTGGTTATTCATTCGCAATTAGCGGATGACACCTGGCGCCAGTAGGCGTTTAAGGGAGGATAAAATGAAACAAATAAGTTTGGTAGGTAAATTACTTACAACAATGACTATACTGGCATTTCCAATGATGGTATTTGCGGAACCAACACAAGGGCTAACGGGTGGTTTTGAAACAGCTTTTTCACAAGTATTTGATTTAGTCATTATTATTGCCGGTATTATTTTTGTAGTTCTATTTTTAGTCGGTGGTGTAATGTATTTAACCTCTGCTGGAAATGAAGAAGCATCTACTAAAGCTAAGAAGTTACTTATTGATGCTGTGGTTGGCTTAGTAATTGTAGCTATTGCTTGGGTCACAGGGGCTTATATTATTGATAAATTAGGTATCTCAAGCGATGTGATAATATAGTAGATTTATTTTATTAGTAAAACAGCAACACTTTGTTAGCGTGTTGCTGTTTTTAGTATCAATGATAGTTCTATGGGTCTGTCGCCGAACGATCAATTTTGATGGACTTTACAGGTTAAGTCAAATA
>CAZXAY010000049.1:0-639 GCA_964638435.1 uncultured Candidatus Saccharibacteria bacterium
ATGCTTAATACAAAAAAAGCAAAAATTAATACTGATACAAATATTTTAAACATAAAGATCGAAAGGAAGTTGAAGAAATTGTCCGTCATAAATTAACTGAACGTTAATATACTGAAATTAGTCATTTTTTATATATTTATTAATATTTGTCTCTATTATTCGTCCTAATTCGATCATCCATAGAATTGGAACAAGTAAAAAATATTTTTTAGAAGCGAGAATCAGATTCATTTCTAATTTTCGGATGATATGGTTAAAAGTAATTTTCACATGTTCTAAGTTTTTATTGGTTAAGTAATAATCCGCATCAAAGATTGAAAAACAAAATAATTTTCCTCCGATTAGAGCTAAATTTCTCTTTGATTCATAAGTTAAACTAAGATATTGATCACCATGCATCAATTTATTTTGGTAATGTTGCTGATGTATTGCAGTAATAGCAGACGTGGCATTGATCACAGGAATTTTTTTTAATTTTGCATAATAAAAAAACCATCGATCCCAATATAACTTGCCTACAGCAAATGACGGCATATGCCAACAAATATTTACCGGGTAAACAAAATAATCAGAACTACCGGCCACAGGTCTAGATTGCTGTTTCTTAAGTTGATATTTGATGTTATTTTGCCAATTTCT
>CAZXAY010000049.1:655-7267 GCA_964638435.1 uncultured Candidatus Saccharibacteria bacterium
ATGTTTTCATTCACTACTAGCGGTCTTCGTTGCCCTACCAATAAAAATTTTTCAATTTTTATCCTTTTTATCTGCTGTATACTATTAACAAAGTCAGGCAATAAAATCATGTCACAATTTACATACGTCAATAACGGGAACTTCGCAATTTCTACCACTTTTTCTAATGCGTCTGATAAAATTGGTGTAGCATATTCATTTAGCTTAATTCCATCAACATGACGAACAGAAAGTTTTTTGGCTATTTGTTTAACACCTTTCTCGTTGCCAAATATAATTACCTCACAACCCAATTCTAACCAACTTTGGATTGCATTTTGCTGAATGGTGATAAACTTACCTTCAAATGCTCTAGGAATTGTAAAAATCGTCACCATAAATAAGTAGACCAAAATAAGTGTTTAGTATATCATAAAGGCCATATGAAAAGAGTCCTTATTACTGGATGTGCTGGATTTATTGGGTCAACTTTGTGTAAATCTCTAATTAATAAAGGTCAGACTGTAATTGGCATCGATAATTTGGCAAAAAATTATCCAATTGAATTTAAAAAGGCTAATTTGGCTCAAATTAGATTATCCAAACGTTTTTATTTTCACCAAGTGAATGTTTTAAATTATCGCCACATCCGAACAATTGTCCAAAAATATCGACCGCAAACTGTTTTTCATTTAGCCGCTTTAACTGGTGTCCGCACCTCTTTACAAAAACCTCAAACATATTTTGCCACAAATGTGATTGGTACAAAAAATATCTATCTAGCAACAGTTTCAATAAAAGGGAGCAAATTCATTTTCACTTCTTCGAGCAGTGTTTATGGCAACAGTTCTCAAATCCCATTCCTCGAAACTCAAGAATTAAAACCTCTCTCTCCTTACGCTAAAAGTAAATTTGAAGCTGAAATATTATTAAAAAAGTTGCGCATAAAGGCAAAAATTCCTACAACTATCTTAAGATTATTTTCCGTCTATGGACCTTTTGGCAGACCAGATATGGCTCCTTACTTATTTACCCAAGCAGCTTTTTCTGGAAAAGGAATTGATATTTTTGGTGACGGTCGGATAGCTCGCGATTATACTTATATAGATGACGTGATTAAAGCCTTACAAAAATGTTTAAAATTAACATCCTTGTGGGAAATTATTAATATAGGTAATTCCTCTCCGGTGACTATAAACCATCTGATCAACACAATTGAACGACTTACTAAGAAAAAAATTTCTAGACATATTAAATCAAAGATTAAAGAAGAACCTTTAGTTACTTATGCTAATATTGATAAAGCCAAAGATATTTTATCTTGGCAACCTAAGACTCCATTTAAATTGGGAATAATAAAATTTATTCAGTGGTATAGTCAAAATCATTTATGACTAAAACAAAAATTATATTATTTGCTATCATTATTGTAGCTTTCGGAATACGAATATATCAACTGACACAAGTTCCCATTTCCCTTCACGGTGACGAAATTGGTTTTGGCTACAATGCCTATGCTTTACTTAAGGCTGGGATTGATGAATACGGCTATAGATGGCCAATGGTGTTTCGAGCTGATATTCCACCGTTAATTTTTTATGCTACTATTCCATTTATATTTATTTTCGGTCCTACTGAATATGCTATTAGATTCCCTTCGGTTATTGTCGGTATTGCTATTATCCTGGTCAATTATTTTTTTTTAAAAGAACTGTTAATCTTTACTGCTAAAAAAATTCCTCTTAAATGCTCGTACATGCAGCAAAAAATCGCTTTAATGACAACTTTATTGATCAGCTTTTCTCCTTGGCATGTACAAGTATCCAGAATAGCCCATGTTTCTTACAGTTTGTTCTCTCAGATTCTAGCTTGTTTATTTTTATTTAAATATTTTAATAAAAAAAAACTATTTTGGTTATTAGCTAGCTTTGTTACTTTTGGAATCTCATTTTACGTCTACCACGCTCCTAAACTTACCACTCCTTTAATGATAATTTGGGTAATTTATATTGTTAGACACTGGTATCGACCCAAAACATTTTTACTACCTATGATTATATTTGTAATTATAATTACACCTATGGTAATTGATTCTTTATCTAAACCATTGGCTCAAACCCGATTTGGAGGTATTAACATTTTTATTCGTACTCAACCAAAGGAATCATTATATAACCTACCCACCAAGCTGGCTTTTAATTACCTTAACCAGTTCCATCCTCAACATTTATTTTTAGATACCAGTTCAACTCGATACTTCAATGTCAAAGGAGTAGGATTATTATATTTAATCAGTTTACCTTTTTTGCTAATCGGATTATTTTATTTAATCAAAATACCATTATTAAACTGGTGGACGTTTGGTTGGTTAGCCATCTCTGTTTTACCCGGAGCATTAACATTAGGACCACCTAATGTAGGTCGAATTTTAATGCTTTTCCCTATTTTAGATTTTATTACTGCTTTGGGAATAGTTATCTTTTTTAAAAGGATAAAAAGACAACATTATTCAATTAATAAATCACTGTATATGTTGCTATTTTCAAGTATAGTAATAATTTACGGTTTTAATGTTCATTATTTTCTTAGGCAGTATCTAATTGACAGTCCCAACCGTTTTTTTTCTCAATGGCAATATGGAGCAAAACAAGTTGCTCAATATGCCATTTCTCAAGAACATCAAGTTGATAAAATTATCATTAGCGATTCAATCAAACAAGGATATATTTATATTTTGTTTTATGGAAAGAAGAATCCCGTATGGTTGTCGCAATTACCAAACAAGATCAGGCATTCTTTTATCGGATATAAAAAATTTGGCCGATATGAATTTCGAGATATTGATTGGATAAAGGACCAAAACCTTAACCGTACTTTAATCGTAGGCACTAAAACTGATATTCCAAAAAAATATACCATTAACTCTATCTTATCTCCAACCGGTGAAGAATTATACCGCATAGCAGTTACTAAGTTTTAAATTAAATGGATAATAAAAATTAATGTTCAGGAGTGATAAAGGTCAATAAATACATAATCAAAACGCCGAATAACAAGAACCATATTTTTTTGTTCGAAATTGACTGATCTTGTTTTCCAGATCGTGTATGTTTTTCACTTAATGTAGGTAAAAAATCAGTTGCACCCAGATAAAGAAAAATTCCAGCAGAAATTGCCAATAACCACCCGACTTTTTCATGAGCATCACGCATCCAGAAAAACACTAATAAAGCACCTGGAAAAGTAGCTAAAGCAGAAAGAAAATTCATCCAAAAAGTTCTGGTTTTAGTCCAACCAAGAGCGATCAAAATACCAAAATCTCCGATCTCGTGAGGAGTCTCATGCAAAAAAGTCGCCAAGGTTACTACCAGACCAAATACCGGATCAGTCAAGTAGGCCGAAGCTATGGCTACACCATCAATAAAATTATGAATAGTATCTCCGACAATAACTAAAGCCGCAGATGATTTTTTAAGGGTGTTTTCTCTTTCTTCATGATGGTGTAAATTAGCCAGATATTGTTCAAACAAGAATGACCCCAATAAAGATAATAAAACCAGTAAATAAACAACCTTACCGGCTTCTTGAAATGCCTCAGGCAAAATATGCAATAAAGATACCGAAATTAGAATTCCAGCAGCAAACGGTACGGCAACTTCAGTCAATTTCCTTGCCCAAGTCTTTTCCACAAAAAAAATCAGACCACCAGCTAACCCAGCAATGCTACCAATAACAGATAAAAATAAAATAGCTAATAAAGGATCAATTAATAACCAGTTTGAAATTAAATATCTAACCATATAGATCATCAATTATTATATAAATAGTAACTTGAATTGTATAGACAAGAAAATGTAGTTAGAAATAAAAATAACCACCGTTTTTGTTGATTTCATTAGTTTTTTACGAAAACAGTTCAGATTATTTTAAGTTTGGATAATTGTTGTTTTAATTGAGTTGAGGTCAAGAATTCAGGATTGGTTAAACTATTATAAGAAAAATTTGGGGATACTTTCTGCCCACCATACTTTAATTCTTTTTCCAATCCAGACCATAAAATAAACTCGGGTTTAATAAGATAATAATTTCTAAAACTCAATACCCTGTTTGCTTCATGAACGTTAATTAAATCTTCATGCAATTTTTCTCCTGGACGCAGGCCGATAATTTTTTTTTTAGCTCCAGGAGCAATCAAATTTACCAAATCAAATACTCGAAAACTAGGCATTTTGGGTATAAATATCTCACTACCTAACATTTTTTCTGCAGCTGAAATTACAAATTTTATGCTTTGTTCTAAACTAATCCAAAACCGAGTAGTGTCTTTGTGAGTAATGGTTAATTGACCGGTTTTTTTCTGCTGCAAAAATAATGGCAATACGCTACCCCGACTTCCAACTACGTTGCCGTATCTGACACAACTGATCTTAATCTTTTTATTACCTACATATGATCGGCTGTGTATCAGTAATTTTTCAGCGCATAATTTTGTGGCTCCATATAAATTGATTGGAGCAACTGCCTTATCCGTAATCAACCCGATAATACGCTCAACCTTTGCATCTATAGCTGAATCAATCACATTCATAGTGCCAATAATATTAGTCATAATAGTTTCCGAAGGATTGTATTCTGAAGCCACTATTTGTTTTAGAGCAGCTGCATGAACGACAACAGTTACTCCATCCATGGCTCTGTTTAACCGGTGTCTGTCTCTGACGTCTCCAATAAAATACCTTAAACAAGGATGATCAAATTGCTGTTGCATCTGATATTGTTTAAATTCATCACGGCTGAAAATCCGTAAAATTTTTGGAGGATGATGTTTTAATAGGTATCGAGTGAAAGCCTGACCAAAAGAGCCAGTACCGCCAGTTAATAAAATTACCTGATTTGACCAATTAAACATGCGATAAATTTAACATAAACTTTAGCTTTTCTCAAGTTTGTGATATAAACCTAAGATATGAAAATATTACTTGTAGGAGCAACTGGTTTATTGGGCAATAAATTATTATCGACCGTACCCACAAAATATCATTTAATTCCTACCTTTTATAAGAATTTTTCCAAAAACAACTTGCATCTTAATATTACTAATTCAAAAATGGTAAAGAAATTGATATCACAATTAAAACCGCAGTTGATCATCCATGCTGCTTCTATTGGTGATGTGGATTATTGTCAAAAACACCAATCAGAGGCTTGGCGAGTAAATGTATTAGGCACCAAAAACTTATTAAAAGCAGCCAGTTTGATAAAAGCTAAATTTATCTTTTTTTCTTCAAATGCTGTATTTGATGGAGAAAATCCGCCCTACTATGAAAATTCACCTACTCACCCGGTAAATTATTACGGTTTAACTAAAGTAGCGGCAGAAAATTTAGTTAAAACTTACTTACCTAATTCGATTATTTTTAGGTTGACAACTATGTATGGCTGGAATAATGCTAAAGAAAGAAAAAATCCAGCTACCTGGTTGATAGACAGATTAACCAAAAAAATACCAACTCCAGTGGTAAGGGATGTGTTTATCAATTTTTTATGGGTTGGTCAAGCAGCTACAGCAGTTTGGCAAACAATTAGATTGAAAAAATTTGGTGAAACTTTTCATATTGCAGATAAAGATTGTATAAGTAGATTTGAATTTGCCAAAAAATTGTCTCAAGTATTTGGTTTTAATAACAGTCTAATTAAATCAACAACAAGTTTTGAATTCAGAAATCTTGCTCCAAGACCAAAAAATGCTTGCTTAATTACTAAAAAAATGCAAATCGCAGTCGGTATAAAACCTATCAGTGTATTATCGGGGTTAAAATTAATGTACAAAGAATCCTTATGGAGCCCCACGGGCAAAACCCGTGGTTCTCTGCGAAGGCGGATAGAATTCTGTAAAAATTTTTTATAATTATTTTTTAATAAATAATATCGATATAAAAGTATAATTTTTACTATTCCAATTTATTACTTGCTGTTTTACTTGAGGAAATTCTTTCTTTACAAGTTCCAAACCGTAATTTCCAGCAATCAGGATAAAATTTTTTATTTCTTGTTTAGAAAAAATACTCCAGTCTTTTCCTGGTTCAATACCATAGTTTACTGGAGAATCAAAAGTATTAATTTTATTTTCCCAGTAATCTGTTGAAACATATAAATAACCGCCTTTTTTTAAAATCCGGCTAGACTCACAAATAAACTTCTCAAGGATCACATTGTGTTCAATTACAGAAAGGCAAATTAAAATATCAAAAAAATGATTTTTAAAATTTGTTTTAGTTACACTTTGGACAGATAAGTGATAGGGTAGTCGATAATTATTATTTTTCCAATACATTAATTGCTGCCAACGATCATGAAAGTCAATGGTTAGATCTATACCATAAATATATTTAAATTTATTTTTAAAACAGAAACGTAATACGCTACTGCCTCCACACCCCATATCTAAAATTTTGATATTTTTAGGTTTATTTCTTAAAATACTTGCAATCTGCGCCATGTCCCAGTTTTTGACGGGGTTAGTATGATATATGCGTGTCAATTTATTATCACCCAAAGAGTTTAAATAACCGATTGCATCTCCTATTTCTCTCCAATTTTGTAATATCTTTATCATATTTAAAATTTATTTTT
>CAZXAY010000050.1:0-7142 GCA_964638435.1 uncultured Candidatus Saccharibacteria bacterium
TACATCAGAATAACTTCAGGTTCATCAACCCACAGATAAGTTGGACGCTAATTATAGGGTGTGTTATAGTGTTTATATGGAGGAAAGAAAAGATCTAAAATATTGGATAACGCTATCTACTCACACCAACCTTGGAGTCAAGGCTTTTTTAAAACTACAAAATATTTCTAAAGATATGGAAGAAATTTGGAATACACCTATAGAAAAATTGAGAGATAAGGGGTTGGGCGATGTTGTTATTAAAGCAATTAGTGAGCTTCATCAAACTAAAAATCCAGACGAAGAGCTAAAAAAGGTTAATAAACTTGGTATCAAAGTGATGACGGTATTAGATAAAGGTTATCCACATTTGCTAAAAGAAATACCTGACCCACCGGCTGTGCTTTATGTGCGCGGTGAATTATTGGCGAGTGATGATTTATCGGTCGCAGTAGTTGGTTCCAGAGATTACACTTATTATGGCCGACAAGCTTTAGAAAAGTTGGTGCCAGCATTGGTGGATAGCGGTGTAACTATAGTTTCTGGTCTAGCCTTAGGGATTGATAGTTATGCTCATCGCGAGGCTCTTAAAAACCCTAAAGGGCGTACTGTGGCTGTTTTGCCTGTTGGCGTAGATAGAGTTTATCCGGCATGCCACAAAGGTTTAGCTCAAGAGATAATTAGTAGAGGTGGAGCGATTATTAGTGAATTTCCATTAGGTACATCATCGCTCCCTAGCAATTTTCCGATTCGAAATCGAATTATTGCTGGCATGAGTTTAGCAACGTTAGTGATTGAGGCAAATATTAAATCAGGTTCGTTTATAACGGCTAAAGCTGCACTGGATTATAACCGCGAGGTTTTAGCAGTGCCCGGTAGTATTTTTAGTAGTAAATCTGAAGGGACCAATAACCTAATTAAAATGGGCGCTAAAATGGTAACATCTACTCAGGATATTTTTGATGAATTAAATATTGATACAAAAAAACAAGAAGATGTAGTTAAAAATATTATTGCAGATTCTAAAGAAGAAGAGCAAATTTTGTCTGTTTTAGATCGAGAAAAAGCAGAGTATGTGGATAAGATCGCAAAATTAGTTAACATTGACATTTCTGTAATAAATAGTACACTAGTAATGATGGAAATGAAGGGGAAGGTAAAAAATATTGGTGGAAACTTGTATATTAGGAGATGAATTACCTACTAAATACAAAATAAGCGAAATACTAAAAAATACTAAGGTTTTCTTAAAAATTTCGTATTTAGTTATTTTAGTAATTCGTAGGGAAGCGCAAGCGGAATGAACTTAGTTATCGTTGAGTCACCAGCTAAAGGAAGGACAATAGAACGTTATCTGGGGCCAGACTACAAAGTACTGGCTTCTTTTGGTCATGTACGCGATTTGCCCAAAGGAGAGCTTGGCGTTGATGTGGAACATGATTTTGAACCTAAATATGTGATTCCTGCTAAGGCAAGGAAGGTTCTATCTGCGCTTAAATTGGCTGTTAGCCAGGCTGATAATGTTTATATGGCAACAGACTACGACCGCGAAGGTGAGGCAATTGCTTGGCATATTGTCCAAGCCTGCGGCTTAGACAAACTAAAAACTAAAAATAAAAAACTAAAAACTTTGCACAGAATAACTTTTCACGAGATTACTAAGGAGGCGATCCAAGAGTCAGTAACCAATCCTCGTCAAATTGATATGGATTTAGTAAATGCTCAACAAGCAAGACGCGTACTTGATCGTTTGGTAGGGTATAAACTATCGCCATTTTTATGGAAAAAGGTATTTAAAGGTTTGTCTGCTGGACGCGTGCAATCTGTGGCGGATCGCGAGAGAGAAATACAAGCTTTTATACCTACAGAGTACTGGGATATAAAAGCAAAACTAAAAACTAAAAACCCTTCGGCCTCGCTCAGGGCGGGCGAAAAACTAAAAACTAATGAAGAGTTTTTAGCAAATCTGATAGAAATGGATGGTAAAAAAATTGATAAACTTGATATTAAATCAACTAAACAAGCCGACCAGATAATCATAAATCTAGAAAATGCCAAATATATTGTAGAGAATATCACAGAGAAAGATGAAAACCGTTATTCTTATCCTCCTTTTACAACCTCAACACTTCAACAAGAAGCGTCAAAAAGATTACATTTTAGTGCTAAAAAAACTATGAAGATTGCCCAGGATCTTTATGAAGATGGGTTAATTACTTATATGCGTACTGACTCGGTTAGTTTGGCTCCATCAGCTATTGAAGTAACTAGAAAATTGATTAAAGATGAATATGGTCAGAATTACCTACCAATTTCTGCAAAATTATATAAAACTAAGACTAAAGGGGCACAAGAAGCACATGAAGCGATTAGACCAACTGATGTCACAACTCTCACTTCTCAACTCTCAACTCCTAGTGATGATCACGAGAGACTTTATGATTTGATTTGGCGTAGAATGGTAGCATCGCAAATGAATCCGATGATATTGGCTACTACATCTGTTGATATAATTACTCAGTTCTCAACTCTCAACTCTCAATTCACTGCAAAATTTAGGGCTAATGGTAATACAATCAAGTTCGATGGGTTTAGTAAGGTTTGGCCTGTTTTAATTAAAGAAACTAATTTGCCTAAGTTGACTGCTGGAGAAGTTTTAGATTTAATTCAATTATTAAAAGAGCAACATTCTACAGAACCACCTGCAAGATATACAGAAGCATCACTTATTAAAGCTCTTGAAGAACATGGTATTGGAAGGCCGTCAACTTATGCGCCTACAATCTCCACAATTATAGATAGAGGCTATGTACTAATCGAAAACAAAGTAATGATGCCAAAAGAGATTGGGTTTATTGTCACTGATCTATTAGTTGAGCATTTCCCACAAATTGTTGATATAGATTTTACAGCAAAGATGGAAAAAGAATTTGATGAGATTGCTGAGGGCAAGGAGAATTGGGTAAAAATGCTTGATAATTTTTATAAACCTTTTATCAAAAATTTAGAAAGTAAGGAGAAAAACGTGACCAAACTTAATACACAAGAAAAAACAGATAAAAAATGTCCCAAATGCTCTAAAGATATGGTTATTAAGATGGGTAAGTTTGGTAAATTTTTGGCTTGTACTGGTTTCCCAGATTGTAAATATACCGAGCAAATTATTGTTAAAACTGGTCTAAAATGCCCAGATTGTAAGGTAGGGGATATTATCGAGCGAAAAACCCATCGGGGTAAGACTTTTTGGGGTTGCAGCGAGTATCCAAAATGTAAATGGGCGAGTTGGGAAAATCCCACTCAAGACAAAAAATAATTTTTGTCTTGAGAATTTTTAATTTTTAATTTACAATTTTTAACCCGCCTGCCATGACTGGCATGTCGGGCAGGTCAATTAATTAAACTCAAATGTTTTAAACATTTAATAATTTGAATTTTGAATTTAATAATTATGCTTCCTAAATCAATTACCAATTTAATAGAAGAATTTTCCAAGCTACCTGGGATAGGACCAAAAACTGCCGCCCGATTGTGTTTTTATTTGCTTACCAAATCTGATCATGATATTAATAGTTTTGGTAGTGCCATAAATGACTTAAAAAAAGGTTTACAAAATTGTCCAATTTGTTATAATATTGCTACTACCAATCCCTGTCTAATTTGTCAGGATAATAAACGAAACAAATCTATAATTTGCGTTGTGGAAGAACCTCTTGATATAATTGCCTTAGAGAAGACTAATTTTACTGGGCTTTATCATGTGTTGGGTGGGGTAATCTCGCCGATTGATGGCATTGGGCCAGAGAATCTTAGGATCAATCAATTATTAAATCGACTTACAGATATATCACTTGAAGAGGTAATTATCGCCACAAACCCATCATTAGAAGGCGAGGCTACATCTATGTATATTAGCAAAAGAATTGATGGTTTAAAAAAAGAAGGTAAAATTAAAACTAATATTAAGTTAACCAGAATCGCTCGAGGATTACCTGTTGGTGGGGATTTGGAATATACCGACGAAGTAACCTTAAGCAGAGCTTTGGAAGGTAGAAGGGAAATGTAAAATGGCTAAATATTTTTGTCCAGTTTGCGCTGTTGATTGTGAAGAACCAATTTGTAAATATTGCAACAATCCAGCTGAGCCATTAGATGTAAATTTAGATGATAAAAAAGAGGAGGAAAAATATTCCCCAGATGATTTATCAGAGGTTGATGAGGATTTAAATAACTTAGATGATGAAGATGCAAATTTAGATGATGAAGATGCAATATAATACACATATTTTTAGGATTTAATTGACAATAAAATTTTATAACACCTATAACAGAAAAGTTGAGAATTTTACCCCTTTAAAAAAGGGTTATGTTGGTATATATTGCTGCGGTTTAACAGTATATGATTATGCGCATATTGGTAACTTTAGAGCTTATATTTTTGAGGATATCTTAAGACGAGTGCTAGATTTTAATAACTTAAAGGTAGAGCATATCCAAAATATTACTGATGTCGGGCATTTAACATCTGATGCAGATTCTGGTGAGGATAAAATCGAAAAAGCGGCCAAAAAAGAGCATAAGTCGGCGTGGGAGATATCATCATATTACACAAAAACTTTTAAAGATGATATGAAAAAACTAAATATTTTGTCTCCTAATGTTTGGTGTAAGGCAACAGAGCATATTCAAGAGCAAGTAGATCTAATAAATGAATTAGAGAAAAAAGGTTTTACTTATCAAACAAAAGATGGAATATATTTTGATACTTCTAAATCTAAAGATTATGGTAAGCTTGCACGATTAAATGTTAAAGGCATTAAAGCTGGTATTAGGGTTGAACTTGGGGATAAAAAAAATCCTACAGATTTTGCCTTATGGAAGTTTTCCCCTCGCTCAGACTCGGGTCAAGCTAAAAGACAGATGGAGTGGTCATCACCATGGGGAATTGGTTTCCCGGGTTGGCACATTGAGTGTAGTGCTATGAGTATGAAGTATTTGGGTGAGCAGTTTGATATTCATTGCGGAGGGGTAGATCACATTGGGGTACATCACACAAATGAGATTGCCCAATCACAGGCAGTAACTGGTAAAATTCCAGCTAAATTTTGGATGCATAATGAAATTTTGTTTGTAAATGATGAAAAAATGTCAAAATCAAAAAATAACTTTTATACTCTTCGTGATCTCGAGAAAAAAGGGTATAGTCCATTGGCCTTTCGTTATTTATTACTAATGAGCCATTATCGAGAAACAATGAATTTTACTTGGGATTCACTGCACGCTGCACAAAAAGGTTTAGCAAATATTTATGGATTTTTATACAATATGTTTTTAGAAGATCGCGGAAATGGTACAAAAGATCATCCCAATTTTAAAAAATATTTAAAAGATAAAAAAACAGAATTTTTAGAAATTATTAATGATGATTTAAACACTCCACAAGCACTGGCTATTATGTTTGAGGTAATGCATGATACTAATGAGATGCTATATACAAAAGGATTATCCAAAAATAATATTTGTGATTTAGAAAAACTGTTTATTAACCTTGACCGAATATTTGGCCTAAAATTTGAGCAATATCTAGAAAAAGGTAAAAAGGAGGTCGTTCCTGATGAAGTTAAAAAAATGGTGACAAATAGGGTGGGTTTAAGAGAGGTCGGTAAATATCGCGAGGCAGATGTCCTTAGAGACAAAATAGAAAAACTCGGATATCATGTAGAAGATTCTCCTAATGGTCCTGTTATTAAGAGAACAAAAGTTCTATAATACTTTCCGAGGTGCGACCTCGGAAGATTGACAGGTTTGGGTAATTTTATTTAATAAAAGGTTCAGGTTCAAATTACCGAGGTCGCACCTCCGCGGATAGATATGAAGAATTTTTGGGTTGATTTGCCAAAACCAATTATAGCTCTTGCGCCAATGGCTGGGATTACTGACCAGCCATTTCGTTTAATTTGTAAAAAATTTGGTGCTGATGTGGTTTTTAGTGAGATGGTGTCGTCTGAGGCAATTTACCATAACAATCTTAAATCTAAAATCTTAAATCTTAAATCCACAACTAAAAATTTAAAACTAGAGAATAATAGTTTACGAAAAACCTTAAATCTAATTAAATTTTCATCAGCTGAACAACCTTTTGTGGTGCAGATTTTTGGAGCAAATCCTGAGCATATGGCATATTCGGCTAAGTATATATCAACGGGAGAATGGGCGAAAGATTACTTAAAAATTAAAAATTTAAAATTAAAAATTGAAGCAATTCCAGCTGGAATTGATTTGAACTTCGGTTGCCCTGCTAAAGACATTATTGCACAAGGTGCCGGTTCGGCGTTAATGAAAAATCATAAGCTGGCTTCGCAAATAATTAAATCTGTTAAAATGGCTACTAAACTTCCAGTTTCGGTTAAAACTCGTTTAGGTTGGAGCGATTCAACTGAGATTTTAGAATTTTCTAGGATTATTGAAGCGTCTGGGGCCGATGCCCTCACTATTCATGGTCGAACTTATAAACAAGGATTTGCAAGTCGTGCTGATTGGGAGATGATTTATAGAGTAAAAAAACAATTAAAAATTCCAGTAATTCTAAATGGGGGAGTTGAATCAGTAGAAGATTATCGAAAAATTGAGTTAGATAAAATAGATGGCGTGATGATTGGCCGCGGTTCATGGGGGAGACCATGGATTTTTTCCGCGATTAGCAGAAAAAATCCAAACTATCAACTATTAACTACTAACTATCAACTAATTAAAGATACAATCCTCGAGCATTCTAATCTTGTTCAAGAGTTAAAAGGTGTGAAGGGGATTATTGAGATGCGTAAACACCTTACTTGGTATTTTAAAGGAGTACCAAATAGTAAGGAAATTAGAGAAAAATTGGTGAAAGTGAATACATTAGAAGAAATTAAGCAAATATTAAACAAATTTTAATTTGTTTTTGACTCATCGTTGCTCGTAGTGACTAATTGTCTGCAGTGGCTAATGAGTACATTGTGATTAGCGATTACGCGTGATTTATGATTACATGTGATTTGTAGTGATATATTGAACAATGAGTAACGCGAAGCAAACCACTATTAGTAACTATTAGCCACATATTTTTTCTAGGTTATTAGCGTCCAACTTATCTGTGGGTTTTTGTGACTAAATAATCTATATTTTTG
>CAZXAY010000051.1:0-6608 GCA_964638435.1 uncultured Candidatus Saccharibacteria bacterium
CGGGGTGGAGGTTGGTGATATGTTATTTTTGTTAATTCATTTAAAGATGACAGGGCAGCTAATATATTCTAATAAATTTGGCAAGTTTGGGGGAGGGCATCCCACTTCGCTAAGGCTACGCGGGACAAGTACGGTACCTTCATTAATAGGCGTATTACCGCACAAACATACACACGTAATATTTGAATTTACTGATGGATCGCACTTGTACTTTAATGATGTGCGTAAATTTGGATGGATTAAGCTAGTAATAAGTAATAAAGTATTAGAGAAAGAGCTCGCAAATTTAGGGCCAGAACCGTTGAATGAAGATTTTACAGTAGAGATTTTAAAACAGAATTTATTAAAACGTAAAAATACAGCTATTAAGGTTGCCTTGATGGACTTGTCAATTGTTGCAGGAATTGGTAACATTTATGCGGCTGAGGTATGTTTTTATACCAAAATTAGGCCGAATCGTAAGATATTAACATTATCAGATAAGGATTTTGAAAATTTATTTGAGGCGATTAAAAAAATATTACCGCTGGCAATTAAATATCAAGGAGTTTCGGCAGATAACTATGTTACATTAGAGGGCAAAAAAGGTGATTATTACAAAAAACTTTGGGTTTATGATCGCGAAGGTGAACCATGCCCAAATAAATGCGGTGGGGTGATTGTAAAAACAAAACTCGGGGGGCGTGGAACGTATTTTTGCCCTGCTTGTCAAAAATAATATGTCAACATACAAAACTCAAGGAATTATTATCAAACGCAGAAATTACGGTGAGGCGGATCGGTTGCTAACACTTTACACTCACAACAAGGGTAAAATTGTGGTGATAGCTAAGGGTGTGAGGCGATCTAAAGCCAAGATGGTGGGACACACCGAGCAGTTTTATTTGCTTAATTTACAATTAGCTGAGGGTAGAACTTGGGATATTGTAGCAGGTGCGGAGATTGTTAAAGACTTTAATAATATTAGAATAAAGTCGGGTCTTACGAACCAAGCATATTTTATGGCAGAATTAATTGATAACTTGACTCATGAGGCCGAATCACATAAAGAGATTTTTGACTTATTAATATTGTCATTGGAAAGAATCGATCAAAAAAAAGAAAATTTAGTTATGTCATATTTTGTTTTTAAACTATTATCGTTTTTGGGTCATAAACCAGAGTTAAACTATTGTATCAAATGTCATCAAAAGATTGGTGGAGAAAATAATTATTTTTCCAATTTAATGGGTGGATTACTTTGTGAAGATTGTTGCAAAAATGATTTGGGATCAATTAGAATTAGTATTCCCGCTATAAAGATATTACGACTGTTTGATGATAATAAGAATGAATTATTGGATAAATTAACAGTTAATGATAAAATTGAAAAAGAGTTAAACGGAATCATTATAAATTTTGCCCAATATATTTTAGAAAAACCAATAAAAAGCTTGAGGTTCCTATGACTATTGGAATTTTTGATAGTGGTATAGGCGGATTAGGAATATTCGATGAAATTAGGTTTCTTATGCCAAATGAGCAGATTTTGTATTTGGCTGATACTGCTAATTGTCCTTATGGTGAAAAAAGTGAACAGCAAATTAAGCAGATTTGTTTAGAAAATAGTAAATTTTTGATTGAAAAAGGCGCGGATATTATTGTGGTGGCATGTAATACTGCTTCAACAGTTGCTTTGGAATTTATCAGGTTTGGATATAATAATTATGCTAACTCTAACCTGATCCAACTTCGGAGGTTGGATAAGGTTAGGAATAACGTAATTTCAATTATTGGAGTAGTGCCGGTGGTGAAAACTTGTAGTGAGGTTAGTAAGAACAAGAGAATTGGGATTTTGGCAACCAAAAGAACTGTTGAGTCTCAATATCTTAAAAATTTGGTAGAAAAGTTTTGTCCTTCTACGCCAAGGCTACGAGGGATAAATTCTATCAAGCGAGGTTTTAAGGTTTATTATCAAGCGGCAAATCCACTAGTGGAGCTAGTGGAAAAATCCCAAATTACAAATGACAAATCCCAAATAAATTACAATTTTTCAAATTCTAATTTTCAAAATTTAGATTTCAATGAAAATTCTATGCCTACCGGTTTTCGACCCCGAGGTCGCTCTGATTCGAGGAGTAGGCAGGTCATAAATCTAAAATTTACGTCTAAAGACCTAAAACTTATAGAAAAATATTTACAAATTTTTAAAGATAATCATGTTGATACAATCGCACTGGGTTGCACGCATTTTCCGTTTCTTAGACAGCAGATTGAGCAGATTATGGGTCCCAATGTAAAGATTTTGGATTCCAATGGAGCTGTGGCTAGGCAAACAGCGCGAATTGCATATAGCGAATTGCATATAGCGAATCGACAAAACGATTCCTTGATCACGCTTGGGGCAAGTAAGCGATTAGCGATAAGCAATAAGCAAATTTACCAATTTTATACATCAGGAGATAGGGAAATATTAAAAAATCAAATAATAAATTTGATAGGTTTGGATAAGAATAATTTTATAATAAAAAAAGCCGGTAGAGCCGGCTTCGTATGGACCGATTGATGAGGCGAGGTTAATTGTTGATAGGTGAATAGTCAACCCATCTCCCATTTTTCCAGGTTTTTGTGATAGCCATGATCCAACCTCCTTTGAAAATAGAATAATTGTTCCTCTTATTAAATATTATACAGTACCATACAACTTTAGTCAAGCAAAGCGAGTAAGCCTGTCATTCAGATTTATCCACAGACATATTCTGAATTAATTAATAATTACTTCCTGTAAAAAACGTCTATGCGTAAAATAAAGGAAGTAAATCTATTGTAAGGTGATAAATACTTTGTAGTTTGTTTATCCTGAGTAAAATCAAAGTGCTATGAGGTAATTTATAGACCCTTTCTTTTTTTATATGTTTTGATAAAATGGTTATAGATAACAAGGAGTTAATATGAAAAATAAACAAGATAATAAAATGGATAAAATTGTAAGTTTGTGTAAACGTCGCGGGTTTGTGTTCCCGGGATCGGAGATTTATGGGGGGCTGGCTAATACATATAGTTACGGTCCGCTAGGAGTAGAACTAAAAAACAATATCAAAAAATTATGGTGGAAGTATTTTATAACCGATCGTGAAGATATGGTTGGTTTGGATGGACCAATACTGCTTAATCGTAAGGTTTGGGAAGCTTCTGGTCATGTTGATAATTTTAAGGACGAGCTTGTAGAATGCAAAAAATGTCATCACAGATTTCGTCCCGATAAACTTAAGGATGCAAATAAATGTCCAGACTGCGGAGGTCAGTTTACCAAGGCGCAAAAATTTAGTGGGATGTTTAAAACAATTATTGGTTCGGTTGAAGAAGAAGGGGAGACAGTTTATTTACGTCCCGAGACGGCACAAGCTATTTTTGTTGATTTTAAAAATGTACTTAACTCAACTAATAAAAAAATTCCTTTTGGTATTGGGCAAATTGGCAAGGCCTTTAGAAACGAGATTACCACTGGTAATTTTATCTTTAGAACTTTTGAGTTTGAGCAAATGGAGATTGAATATTTTATCGCACCTGATGAAGATTGGAACAAAGTTTTTGAGGGTTGGGTAAGCTATATGCATAAATTTATGGATATAGTAGGGCTTGATACCAAAAAAATGTATAATCATGAGATAGAAGGTGAGGAACGAGCATTTTACTCCAAACGTACAATTGATATGGAATATGATTTTCCATTTGGCCAAGACGAGCTTTGGGCAATAGCTTATAGAACTGATTATGACTTAATACGCCATCAAGAAAAGTCGAATGAATCAATGGAGTATTTTGACCCCTCATCTGATGTTCGAGCAAAGCTCTCCAATCAAATTTCGGGACAGGCTAAAAAATATATTCCACATGTAATTGAACCAACTTTTGGTGTAGATAGAACCCTGCTTGCAGTACTCTCGGAGGCGTTTGAAGAAGAGGTTCTTGATGGTGGGGAAACGCGAACAGTATTACATTTAAATCCGTCAGTTGCACCTTATAAAGTAGCAGTTTTTCCATTATTACATAATAAAGAAGAACTGGTTAAAAAAGCTCGCAATGTTTACGAAGATCTAAAAAAGTATTTTCCGGTTTATTGGGATGAGCGAGGTAACATTGGCAAACGCTACCGAGCCCAGGACGAAATTGGTACTCCATATTGTGTGACAGTGGATTTTGATTCGTTAGAAAAAGATGAAGTGACGATTAGAAATAGAGATACAATGAAACAAGAAAGGGTAAAGGTAAAAGAACTAGCTTGTTTCTTAATGGATAAAGTTTGTTAATAAGAACGAATAAATAACGAATAAGAACCGAATACAAAGCGAATCAAGGTAGCCACATTAACATTTTAATAAGGAGGAATAGGCAAATGAAAGAGATACCAGAAAATTGGGGAAAAGAGTTCAAAGGGAATAAACCCGACGGAAAATATCTCTGTATTGAAGGAGTAAATCCAGAATGGGCAGATCAGGTCAGAATGAGTGTTTCAAGAGATAAAATTGAAGAAATAAAGAGTTTAGCAAAGGACTCGGAATCTGCAGAGAAAATGATAGAAATCCTTGAAAGATTTGTTGCAGACGCAGTAGACCAAACATGGACGGTTGCTTTTGCCCGTGGGGTCTGGACTTGTCAAAACTTTGCTACCGAAAGCAAATTTGAATATGTTCCACGAGGAGGTGAAGAGGATGGAAACACATCTTCCAAGGCGTGAAGATAGGGGTAAGAGTGGCGGTTGGCCTCATAATATTTGTGAAGAAATATCTGATAATAGTTGGGGGGAATTCGAGGAAAAGCCCAATTCCGAATCTTCCCAAAGAAATAGAATTTTCTTCAGCGATATTATCGGAGAAAGAGCAAGAATCAAAAGACGGCTGGGAGAATAATTGTTAGTGAGGTGAAAGAATGGATGGTAAACGATTGGAGCAAATAAGTTTTAAGAATCAATTGCCTGAATTGAGCGAGATGTCCGAAGGAGAATTACTGGAAATGCTCCAAGGAATTGATTCGATTTGTAGTAAAGCTCGCGGTGAGATTGAGGCCGAGTTGGCGAGTCGCGGGGTATATCCGGAACCAGAAGATGATGAACTTGGGATTGAAGGAGGTTAAGAATATGGATGATGGCGGTTTTATGGAGATCAAGATTGATCCGGAATTGTTTGCGTTTGAGTAAGCAAGTGAACAAAGAAAAGCAGTAGAAAAATATGGAATAGATTTTCGGCTAGATTCGGAAGAGGACATGGATAGTCCAGAGTTCAGGGGATATTTTCAAGGGATATGTGATAGAGCGGGAATCCAATGATATTAGCGTTTGCTAATCAATCGACCATGGGGAGTGGTCGATTTTTTTACCCAAAATTTTGTAACATATGCGCTAACCTCTTTCACCTCAGAGGTGTTTGGATACTTCACCTCTGAGATGGCACGTAAGTTTTATTCATTTTTCGAACGGTAATTATCCCCAGTATGAGACCATTGACGCATTGTGGGGTAAGTAGTATAATAAATGTAAGGAAGTGGAGGATTGTGGATAAATGTGGGGAAAAGATAGGAAATTGGTGGATAAATAATAATTTCTTCCTTATAAATTATTAAGTTAATCAATTACAAAATATATTTAAGATAAAAAAAGTTATTATTAAATTATTAATATTTAG
This sequence comes from uncultured Candidatus Saccharibacteria bacterium, assembly GCA_964638435.1. Lineage (GTDB taxonomy): Bacteria > Patescibacteriota > UBA1384 > JAMDBS01 > CAZXAY01 > CAZXAY01. The sequence goes on from CAZXAY010000051.1 coordinate 5,661, forward strand.
TTTTGGTAGTAGTTAGTAAGTAGGTGAGAGGATCGGTAATGTTTATAGGCGAATATAATCATACAATTGATGAAAAAGGGCGTTTAGCATTACCAGCCAAGATGCGAGGTCAACTTTTGGATGGCGCGGTGGTTACACGTGGTCTTGATGGTTGTTTATTTGTTTATACTAAGAGCGAATGGGAGAAACTTGCAGAAAAGCTGGCTAATCTTCCATTAACTGATGCTAATTCTCGCGCTTTTGCCCGACTTATGCTAGCTGGCGCTATGGATGTTGAGTTTGATAAACAAGGTAGAATATTATTGCCTGCATATTTACGTGAATTTGCTAATTTAAAATCGAAAACAATTGTTGCTGGGTTATATAGTAGAATTGAAATTTGGAATGAAGAAACTTGGAAAACATATAAAGAAGGAACCGAAAAAAATACTGACGAAATTACAAAGAATTTGGCAGAACTGGGAATCTAGATTATTTAAGATTTATGATTTTAGATTTATGATTTTTATTAATTCAATCTTAAATCGGCAATCTTAAATCAAAAATTATTTTATCTCTCCGCAAGTTTCCAGATATATAAGCGGTAAGGAGGGGGCAGACTCTATTTAACTATATGTTAAATAGGGTCAAAAAAACAAAAACAAAATCCCTTTTGTCCGTGTGACCCCGCACCCAGCTTGGTGCGGGGCCGGACAAGAGTCTGGACATTCCAAATTAATTTACAGATAACCATGTATAATTTTTATCATCTGAGAAGAATAACTCTATTCAACCATGTATTGAACAGGGTTAATAACAGACGAATCCTTTTGTCCGTGTGACCCCGCACCACGAAGAGTGCGGGGCCGGACTCTAGGAAACTTGAAAAGGTTAATAATCGTTAAGGCAAATTAAGGTTAGTTAATGATGGTTAGATAATAGACTTCTTGCGAAATAACCTTTTCTACT
>CAZXAY010000052.1:0-6288 GCA_964638435.1 uncultured Candidatus Saccharibacteria bacterium
CGCCTACGGCGGGATCAAGGGTCAAAGTCCAAGGGAACTCCCTGGACAGAGGCCGAGACATTGTCGTTAGCACCACTGGGAATCCAGCACTGATTGACGTTGACACCGTCCGAGATCGAGCTGACAACAAGCGGATGGCCATTATGTAATGTTGAGGTTCTCGAAATGGTATCTGCTCTCAATTTAATGCCAGTTGCTGCTAAGACCACATTCAGGACAAAAGTGTCTTGGCTGGCAGTGGAAATCAACATACCTTTTTTATTTGCAGCTTTTTGCTGATTTTCCCAGTTGGAACTCGCTACCCAAAGTAGATGTTCGTAGATAATCACCCACTGCCACTCGGTTACTGCCAGCTCGTTGGCCCAATCATAATTGGGTTCAACAAAGTAGTTTGCCCAGAAAACGTCATCTCGAACAAGTCCGCCAGGCAAACCATCGTGGGGTACACCCCAGATTTTGTTTTGGCCGATCAAATTGGTAGAGATTTTACCAATTATGGGCGGGGTGATAACCAGTGCAGCGCGGGTTTTCCACTTTTCATCATCTCTCCATATAAGAGATTTAATCCACTTATCCGTTCGTTCTGGAACTGGAATGTTTGGCACCCAGCCATCTTTGAGTTCGAGCGGATTGGGATTGTCGGGGTTCAAACTCCGACATGCCCGATCCAATTCTGCCGGTCCAATGACGATCAAGCCTTTGATCTGACGGTAATCGTAGAGGGGGTCAAGATACTGATCAAGAACATTTGCGGGAACCCGACCACTCTGGATTGCCTCCAAAATGCTTAACCCATATTTTGGGATCATCCCATCGGGAACCCTGACAAAACCGATCGGCCTGATTGGGGTGGATACTCCGTTTTTTTTGCATGTTGAGCGGTGACAGAGAATTTCTGGTTCCCTATGATCACCTATGATGACCAGTTCGTCACCGCATCTCATACACCTTGTTACTGTTTCCGGACGTCTTTCACGGCTATTAGCCATAGCGACATCCCTCCTTTTATTAAATTACCTTTGAAAATCCTCCCAAAGGTTTAGCTGAATATTTTATTAGATTAGTCTTACAAAAACCTCTAAAAATCAACATTAATATCCAATTAGACCTTAAGGAGAATATTTTATATTTATTTGTTAATTTGCCAGATCAATAATTGATTGTACCAATTACCCTTAGCCAAGTCAATAGATTCGCATTTTTTGGGATTTTGTGCTTATCTCTTACTTTTTGTCCAGAAATTCTGACCATCGGAGATAATTTCTACTCGGCCGTTTTGATCTGTTCGATATATTTGTGAGTTAACACTCTTTAGTAGATCTAAAGTGAATTGCGTTGGATGACCAAACATATTATTTTTTCCCACACAAATAACTGATATTTTTGGGTTAACTGATTTAAAAAAATCTAAATCTCCTCCATTTTTACTGCCATGATGAGGAACTTTGAGGACATTAGCTAGTAGCTTATCGCTTATGGCTAATAGCTCAGATTGAACTTCGGATTCGGCGTCGCCGGTAAAAAGAACGGAAAAGTTATTATAAATAAGCATGGCAACAACTGAGGTATTATTTAGATTATTGATTTCACGATCGGAAAATGATTGATTTGGCCATAAAATATTAAGGTTTACATCTTTATCTAGTTTTAATTCATCACCTTGCCTTACTAATCGATATGGAATATGTTTTTCTTTAACTAAATTAAGAAATTCAATATATTCGCTTGTCGAATTAATAGCATCAGTAGCTAATATTTGTCCAATTTGATATCTTTTTAATACATCTATTAACCCTGTAACATGATCAGCATGCGGGTGGGACAGCATTACATAATCAATTTTATGATCCCAAAAAGGCATCACAATCCCAAGCTCACTAGTCACTTTGCTGTTTGGTCCTCCATCAATCAACAGATCAAAGTTATTCATTTTACGAACGTAAATACTATCACCTTGATCCACATCCAAAAAATAAATGTGCAGGTTCTTATCGAGTATAAATGATGCCGAGTACCAAACTATAGTAACCAGAATAATCAATAAACTAATAATTTTGATTATTTTAATCGATTTTGTTTTTTGTAGTGTTTTAGTTGACATATTCAATATTTGATGATATTTTATAGTTTGTATTAGTACTTTAATATTATATCACAATCTTCTTAGTGATAGTCTCTACCTTCTGAAAAATTTTCGGGGGGTAAAAATCTATTACTAAGAAGGAGCACTGCAATGGAAAAACAACATCATACTCAAATTTGCGCTGACGATTTCAAAGGAAATGGTGACATTGGAAGAATACTGCTGATTCCTGGTTCAGAAATGAGAGCTGAACAGATTTCCCAAATGTTTTCGAGAGTCACTAAAGTAATTGTTAATAATCGAAGTTTAACTTTTTATCTTGGTGAAGTTGACTCCGAATATGGTGTGGTCGAAGTTGCAACTGGCCCATCAGGCATGGGGCCTGGCAGTGCAGAGATAGTCGGAGGCGAAGCACTACTTTTCTCTGAAGTCAAAAACTATATTCGAGTAGGCACGTCAGGAACTATGCAACGAGAAATAGGCTTCGGTGATTTTGTTATTTCAAACAGCGGGGTACGTGATGAAAAAGCTAGTTGCGATTATGCCCCTGTAGAATTCCCTGCAATAGCTCATTATACTACTGTTATTTCTTTAATGAGGGCAGCTATAAAAATGGGTTATGAAAAACGAACATTTATAGGGCCTACTCACAGTAAATCATCATTATGGGCAAGAGAAATGTTGGTACGTTGTCCTAATCAAAAGGAAAACAAAGTTTATAAAGAAAAACTGTTTGAAGGTAGGATATTTAACTCTGAAATGGAGATCACAGTAGCAATGATTCAAGCACTCATTAACCAGCCTATAATAAATCTGCAACAGCTATTGGCCAACCCAAATCAGGAAATCAAGGTCGGATGTGTATGTTGTGTAATAAATAATTTCCCCAAAGAATCCAAAACAGAAACAGATGGGGACGAAGTCTTTACTGGTGGACCGGAAGCTGAAGCTAAGGTACAAGAGGAAGTCTGCCAGCTCGCTATTCAGGGCTCAGTTGAGTTATATGCAATTCTTTCTGGACAAAAAACAATAATTTAGAGGAGGTGAGGTAGTGGACTGCCGAATAAGAATTATCAAAATATTCATTGAGTTGTTCGAAATTGATGAAAGTGCAATCACTGATAACACAATACTTAATGATTATTTTGACGGAACTGATTTAGATATAATCGACCTTATCGAAGCGATCGAATCAGAATTCGATATTACAGTTTATGATGGTGATCTCTTGATGATCACAACATTTGGGGAGCTAGTGCAGTATGTCGAGACGAAACTCGAAAAAGGTCACTAGCCTATACCAACATTTAAGAGGCATCCTGATCGGGTGCCTCCTTTTTATTCAGCACTAAGCATGTGGTGCTATGTTTGTTGGACTTATTATATAACAAGTCTATTTACTCTTCGAACGTGAGATGTATTTTTTATTAACTGAGTTAACTCCGATAGCAACTAATATATATAACAACATGACTATAAACGAATTTTTGAACTCTACTTTATTTGAAGCCCAAGATATTTGAGAGAAAATATCAATAATCATAATTACATATTTTAATAAAATCCATGCCACCCAACCACTCGCTATACCTAACTGATAACTAACGATTCCTAATAGACCTGTAATAAAAGATAACCCCATTGCAGTTGGTATAGCAAACAATATTAATGCATTAGTAATAGGAGCTAATATTGATAATTGCCCAAAGTTGTATAATATTATTGGTAAAGTAGCAATCTGCGCGCCAATTGTAGCTGCTAGCGACTCATTAATAAACTTTGGTAATTTGCTAAACAATTGACTAAATATTGGCGAGATAAAAATCAAACCAAGCATAGCCAAAAATGATAGCTGAAAGCCTAAATCACTTCGCAATATTAACGGGTTAATAGTTACCATAACAGTACCAGTTAAAACTAAGGGAATTAATATTTGCTTACGCCGGCCAAGTAAACGAGCTAATAAAAATAACATAGCAAGTATTCCGGCTCTCACAACCGAGGCACTAGCTCCAGTTATGATAATATAGCAAATTATGCCAACAATACCAACCCAAAATGTCATTAATCCCGGCCAATATTTTGTTAAATTCACGAACGTGGAAGTAATAACCTCCATATTTTGTCCAGATACCACCACAATATGAGTGGTGCCAGTTTGGCTTAATTTATCCTTTAAATCTTGCGAAAAATTACCCTTAACACCCAGCACTATTCCCTCGGCCAATGATGATTCTGGTTCGGGCAAACTCTTTTCTATAGATTTTTTAAAGGATTTTTTTATAGTAAGTAATTGTGATTTTAATTTATTGCCATTATTACTGCTAATTTTGTTAACCTCTTTTGGTTTTGTTATTAACGCATGAATCTGGTAACGCTCAAGATAGGATCCATAATCAAAACCATTAATAACTTCTGGTTTTTCTAATTTACCTACTATATTTATAGTATCTCCATAAAAATATTCAGGATATCGTTTAATAGTTACTAGGATTTTTTGACTAATTAATTCTTCAAAACCATCGGCTTTAGTAACTTTGATAGTAATTTTAGTATTATCTGTTCGTTGATCTGGCTCTTCGATAATAACTCCTTCAAAATTTACTTCCTCATTATAAGCCAAATATTGTGGCTGGTGTTTTGCTTTATAATCCGCAGTATAAATAGCTCCAAAACCGATAATGAGTAAACACACCGAACTAACAACAATAATTTTTTCTTTAATAAACAAAATACTAATTATTATTAATGTTACTGCAAAAGTTATTAGAATATTTTGGCTATAGCTATCAAGCGTTAGCCACTTGGCCAGCCAAACGCCAAGTGAAAAACTTAACATTATGTATAGAAAGATTTTAGATTTGGTAAAATATGAATTCAATGTGTTAATCTCCGCTAATCTTTTTTCACTAATATCACTAATATAATTGACACTAAGACAATTAAATTGTAACATAATATATGAACATCACTAATAGATAGCGAATAAAAACACTAATTAACTCGAATAATAATTGATTATTAGAGAAGATTAGTGATAAAATTAGAGATTAGATTAGAGAGGAGCAATATCATGAAGAAAGATAAAACCAACAAATTTGAAGTTGACATAAAAGAGCTTAAAGCTAGTTTGCAAAGAGTGCAGGCAGATTTTGATAATTATCGTAAACGCGCTGATGAACAAAAAATGAACTTGTTAAAATATGCTAATGAGGATTTAATTTTAGAAGTACTACCAGTCCTTGATAACTTTCGCCGCTCCACCGAACATATCCCAGCCGAAATTAGCTCGAATAATTGGGTACAAGGTATGGAGCTAATAGAAAAACAGTTAGAAGACATTTTGTCTCAAAGTGGACTTAAAAAAATCGAAATAAAAATTGGTGAGGGTTTTAACCCACAAATACACGAAGCCATATCTTGCGAAAAATCCGATGAGATTACCGAGGATAAAATTTTACAGATAATCAGCGATGGTTATATTCTCAATGATAAAGTTATTAGACACGCTAAAGTAAAAGTTTGCAAGAACTCCTAAGTTTTTTTAACAATATAAACTAATTATTTACTTTACGTTTTTATGCGATCGCTTAAAAATGTAAAGTATTTTTCTTTTTAACTTATACTCTTTACCATGTCTTAATAGTCCTAAGTATGATACCGAATTTTTCTTATTTACTCTTTTTAACATCCTTATTTTAGTTTTTGTCCTCAAGACGATATAATGTGGTAAAATTACATAACCCAAAAAATCTATTCCTTGGCGAAGTTTTTTAATAATAATTTTATTTGGATGTAGAGTCAATTTTAGCTCTGATTTTAGAAAATTATTTATTTGTGGAATCAGCAATCTCAAATAATCCGCGTTATCTGCGATTAAGATAAAGTCATCTGAATATCTTAGATAATATTTAGAAGGATAATTCTTATCGCAATTTACAGCGATCGCGTTTTTATGCGATAATCGATGTTTGATAAATTAGACGATTGTTCCAGTGATTGCTAACGTCGTTGTAGCTGACATTGGCAAAGCCACCATTGTCGGAATTACCGCCATTGAGCGAATTGGACTCGTCCTTGAAATTTGCTTGTTTTCTTCTGTTTCACCGAAAATCTAGATGCCCTTCTGCGGGCAGTAGCTGAATTTTCTGTGTTTCATAAAATGTTTTGCGCTTTTAAAATGTTATTGACTCACATTGAGCCCT
>CAZXAY010000053.1:0-6257 GCA_964638435.1 uncultured Candidatus Saccharibacteria bacterium
AAGGCGGTCGACTCGAAGAGGTACACACAATTGACTGCTGCTAAACAGTCAATAATTTCTGAAAAAGGGGGTCTGTTGCCAGACCCCGGCAATTGGGAAGGGATTAATACCGAAGGAGTGCCTCGGTACGCTTTAATTCATAAAAAAGAATTTGGGGTCGGAAACACATGTCTCCCCGGCCATACCCAGAAAAAAGTTTAATAGCAGGGCATTGTTGCATACCTATGTGCTGGATGGATCAATATTCGCTTACAATACCCTACTATTTATTGAATAGTTGTAGTCTCGACGACTATAAAATTAAAAAGCTTAACTTTGTCCCGGCTTCGGCTCTTTTTCATTCAATCCTCGAACAAAACTCCAACCCATCTTTAACTGTTAAAATTCCGTTATCAAACATGCTTTTATAAACCAAAATAATATTTTTACAAAAGCATATTTACTAAAGCAATATTGATTAGACTTGTTACGTAATAATTTTTGTCGCGAGAACTAAGAATTTTGAGCCCGCCTTAATTCGGATTAGGCGAGGCAGGTGAAAATAAGCATAGCTTGTTACGCATTGATTAATTATTATATCTTGTAATAATGAAGAGTGAGAAAGTTGTAACAGAGTTACGCTGACGAACTATGAATTATTTTTTAACCAAAATTATTAGTTTGTAGCCCGCCTTGCCGGCGAGGCAGGTAAAAATGTTATTTCGTAATAAGTCTAATGTATAATAATTATAAATAATTGTCAAGTTCTCGACTCCACCAAATCGCTCGAACTAAATGGTGCCCCTGGCAGGAATCGAACCTACATTTAAGGCTTAGGATGCCCTTGTTCTATCCATTGAACTACAGAGGCTGGATTAATTCAAAATACAAAAATTAAAAATTAATGTTTTGTACTATATGTTACATGTTACATGATATGTGAATAATAATCAACCATATTTTTATTGATTTTATACAGCAATTAAGATATAATTTATTTGGAGTGCGGGGATTGGCCCAGCTTCCGTCTAAGACGGATAAAGTCCGGGCGCGTCGTTCGAGACGACGAGGTCACCTGCCTGCCTGCCGGTCTTCGACTACGAGGTCGCTCAGACTCGAGGGGCAGGTAGGTTCAAATCTGGCATCCCCGACCATCTCGATCGTATTAACGATCTCGATGTAAACTAGGTTAAAAATATTGTATGAAAAATCCCTTTCAGCTTAAACAACTTAATAAATCAACAATATACTTACTAATATTAGGAGTGGGTATAGGTTTATTTTTTACAGCTCAATGGAAAACAGAACCATCGCGTGCTTCATCCGATCCGATAAACTCTTATGTATCTTTAAAGGATACTAAAAAAACTCTAACCACCGAACAAATACAATTAAAAACAGAAATTTCCCAATATCAATTAGAGATTAATGATAAACAAAGTATTTTGAAAAAAAATACTTCTAGCAAAAAAACTATTGATGAATTAGACGGTTACAAAAAACGCCTTGGGATTACCGAGATCAAGGGCGAAGGTGTAATTATCACAATTGATGATGCAAATAAAAATTTAGCTAATATCGACTCCATTGCTCACGCTGCCGACCTAAGAGATTTAATTAATTTTTTATGGGCTACTGGAGCAGATGCAATTAGCATAAATGGAGAAAGAATTGTTCTTACAACTTCAATTGACTGTATTGTTAATACAATTCTAATCAATACTACACGCACAACAGCTCCCTTTATAGTATCTTCGATTGGAGATAGTAAAATTTTAGAACGCCAACTTAATAATCAAAATAATCTTAAAGATATCAAAAAAAGAGTTAAAAATGAAGGTTTAATTTTTAATATTGAATCATTAGAAAACTTAACTATCCCAGCCTACAAAGGTAGTTTTGTTTTAGAATATACAAAAATTGCTGAGGAATAAAATGTTTAGTATAAAAGATAATTTAGTTATTTTAATAGTCAGCCTAATACTTGGTTATGTTTTAGCCCAACAATTTTTTCTGCAACAACGAGTTAAAGTTGTTACCCAACCCGATAATAGTTCTAGTTTGGCTATAGAGGTTTCCGAACTCATAAAAAATAACGCAAAATTAAAAAAAGAACATGTTGATGCCCTAGAACAACTTGATAAATTAAATCAATCTGCAAATAATTCCATTAAAGCTAATGAAACTATACAAGAAAATCTTACAACATATAAAACACTATTGGGTATTGTACCAATATCAGGTAAGGGCGTAATAATTTCTCTTGACGAGGAAATTCAGTCGCCACAGATGATTGATTTAATTAATGCAATTAAAAATATTGGATGCGAGGCAATATCAATTAACGATACAAGAATTGGTTTTACATCGGCTATTGATAATGGAACTTATTATCCACCAACAACTATTAAAGTAATTGGTGATCAAGAATTGTTAGCAGATTCTTTGATGCGAACAGGTGGAATAATAGATCAAATTGGTAACGGTAATGTAGAAAAAAAAGATATAATAAATTTAAAAGCTATATAAATATAACAAAAATCGATACCAATATACTAATCATACGAATAATACTAATAATGTTAATTTATATTTATTCGTATGATTAGTATGAATTCGTATATTAGTATCGCATATGGAGACCCCATGAACAAATTTGAACTTTCGACAATGAGTATTATTAAGTTTATTGCAGTAATAGTTGGATTCTATTTACTATACACGTTAAGGGAAATAGCTGTTTTACTTTTTATAGTAATGATTATTGTTACTGCCCTTGAACCTATAGTGAGTTGGGCTGAAGAAAGAAAAATTCCCCGTGTACTTAGTGCAATAATTATATACTCACTAGTTATATCACTACTGAGCTTGATTGTTTACTTAATTATCCCGCCGATTGTGTTAGAAATCAAAAATTTTGCTTACACTTTACCGAGTTATACGAGCCAATTTAATGTTATATATAACTTTGTAATCGAATCAAGTGCTAAATGGCAAGGATCGATCGAGACTATTTCTAAAGAATTGTCGCAATTAACTGGTGGTGTTTATAATTCGACAGTAGCAATTTTTGGTGGGGTTGCCTCAGCACTTACAGTATTAATTTTATCCTTTTATTCATTAGTAGATAAAAAAGGATTAAATAAATTTTTATTAAGTTTTGTGCCACAAAAGAATCAGAATTTAATAACTGATTTAACAAATAAAATTTCTAACAAACTTGGTAAATGGCTAAGAGGTCAAATTGCAATTTCTATTATTATGACTGCAGTTGTTTTTATATTTTTAACAATTGCAAAAATCCCTTTTGCTTTAACTATTGGTGTAATTGGAGGTTTGTTAGAAATAGTTCCAATAATTGGCGCTGTAGTAACCGGGACTTTAGCTGTGGGGGTAGCATTAATTTATACAACTTGGATCAAAGCACTAATTATTTTGATAATTTTTATCGCTATTCAACAGTTCGAAACTAATTATATTGTACCAAAAATTATGAGTAAAGCAGTGGGACTTTACCCAGCTGTGATTATAGTTGCTATGTTAATTGGTGCAACACTGGGCGGTATTTTTGGTGCCATATTGGCAATCCCCTTAACCACAACTTTAATAGTTACTATTCAAGAATTTCAAAATAATAGAGGTTGAAAAAAATAGGGTAATTAGCTCAGGGGTAGAGCGCTTCGTTGACATCGAAGAGGCCAAAGGTTCAAGTCCTTTATTACCCACCAAAATTATGGTCTATACTTATCTTATTAAAAGCCTAAAGGATCAAAAAAGTTATTATTGCGGAATAACTAGTAATTTAGTACAAAGGATTACTTATCATAATAAGGGGAAATTGAAAACCACTTCCACAAATAAACCATGGGAAATTGTATATGTAAAAGAATATAGTTGTTATCGGGAAACGAGAAAACACGAAAAGTGGTTAAAAAAAATAGAAAGTGTAAAGATATATTAGCTCAGCTTGCCCCGCCTGCAATAAAGGCGGGGTGAATTAGAGTGCTACCTTGACATTGTGAAGGTCAGCCGTTCGAGTCGGCTTGGGTGCACCAAAAAAGAGAATGCAAGCATTCTCTTTTTTGATATATCTAACTTTTAGTATCTTTTTTACTAAGTTCCAAACCCACGATTTAATTTAGTCAAATCATTGCCATTTTGATAATAATACCCCGCACCTTGAGGTCCAGTATCCCAATAAGAACTGGTAGGAGCTTCCCAATGCTGACCAGTAGCTGGATTATAAACATTTTCGTATCCCATAATGGCTTCTTCCCACTTATCAGATAAAGTAATTTCTGAGTCGCTACTTGATCTATTTACCCCGCTTCCAAGAGCTGACCCAGTAGAATCAACAGTACACGCTATACTAATTGCCGAACTAACAGCTATGGCTCCTTTAGAACTCCAACTAGATTTAACAGTTGAACCCATTCTCAATAAATATAAAATCACATCGCCAGAACTAAAATTTTTATAGATTAAAATCCCTTGGAGCTCTTTGTGCATACCATTATTGGTTAAGGAATAATCTCGCGAATAATAACCACCCGGCAAGCTGCTAGCTGACCCTAGACTAACATTTCTATAATCTCCACCATTGCCACAATCTTCTAACGAACCAACACCATTACGATCAGCAAAATTAGTTACACAAAGTGATGATTTTAGAAAATTTTCTTCTTGGGCTAATTCTGGATGACCTGCCCATGCGAGCATAGAATTTAATGACCATGGGACACTCCAACTGGCAAAAGCTGTCAAATCTGGTGAAGTTATCCCGGCTTCCATGCCATATTGATCAGCTACGATAGCCCAATCGTCAGGGGCTAAAGCATTACATTTACTATTTGACGACGTTTTTTGTTTTAATTCTGTAGCTCCACTATTAATTGTTTTGGTTTGAACTGAAGTATTATTTGTGCCAGAAGAACTATTGCTAGATGAATTAGATGTTGAACCATTAGAAGGTTTTGTAGTTGTAGAACCAGTGCTAGTCGTGCCTGATGGACTAGTTTGAGTAGTAGTTTGATCTGATGATGCTGGAGTATCTGAGCTTGCGGTAGAATTATTATTAACTGTTGCTTCAGAGATAACTGTGGTATCAGCCTTTTTTTTGTTTGCTTGTTTTTGCTGGTAATACGCTCCATAAGAAGTCCCCAAACCAACTAAAACGATAATCAAACTAATTAAAACTGATTTTGTCCATGGTTTTGCCAGCAACTTTTTAATTCTATCTTTAAGCTTGGGCTTGGCGTTTGGCATTTGAGGCATTTGCTGAGTATTTAAAGTATCACCCCAACCTAAATTTTCGAGTTCATCATTCATTTCCCCTCCCTATGCACCTATAGGTGACTGGCGGCGGTTCGCTAATTGCGAACAGCATAGCCTTTTGAAATAAAAGTTTACTTAGCCAATATTGAGTCTATTTCGTTTTTAAAACCTAGTAAGCTATATTGACCAGTATACTCGATATTATTAATGTAAAACGTAGGAGTTCCACCGATTTGTAAGGTATTTTGACCCTGATCAAGATCTGCTTTGATCTTATCACTTAACTCAGAGCTAGCAACATCTTTGTTAAACTTATCAATATTTAAACCCAATTGACTTGCGAAATCAACAAAAATACCATCGGATAATTTATTTTGGTTATCAAAAAGTAGATCGTGCATTTCCCAGTATTTACCTTGCAAACCAGCTGCCTCAGCTGCTAGTGCAGCCTTAGTTGCATACTGATGATAACTCAAGGGATAATTCCTATAAACCAAGTGCACATCATTTGGATAATTATTGACAATATCATTCATTACTTTGGACATTTGTCGACATGCCGGACACTGAAAATCAGAAAATTCTACAATAGTAACTTTGGCATTATCTGGCCCTTTAGAATAACCATTACCTGTAATGTCAAAGTTAATTTTTTGACTTTCTGACCCTTTTACAGATGAAGAAACTTCTAGATCTGCTGTTTGTTTTTTACCACAACTTAGTCCTAATAAGCTAATCGAAATAATAACCATTATTAGTAGAATTTGATATTTTTTCATTTTACTCCAAATCAGTTAACTAAATTACTGGGTAGCCTCAATCGCAGCTGGTTCTGTTGATGGTTGATCAGCCGATTGTGATTCTTTAGAAGAATCAGATTGTGAGGCTTTAAAATTAATCCATTTGTGTATTTTTGCTTTTGATTTTACCTCTGTCATCCAATCGGTAAATGATTTATCAATAGTACCCTTTTTTTCTATTACCTTGATAATATGATAACCATA
>CAZXAY010000054.1:0-2464 GCA_964638435.1 uncultured Candidatus Saccharibacteria bacterium
TATCAGCTTTCGTTAAGAAAATTATTTCGAAAGAAGTCTAATAATTTCCAACTAGATCAAAAATTAAACTATCTTCATAGTTCCCGGCTGGTGATTCATAAGTAATAGATATCTTGGGAGTTATGGTAACAGATTCATCGGTTGTATCATAAATGTTGGAGGCAATAATTTGACTAATTATTGACAGCCCACCTACATTGTTATTTATTTTAAGATACACAGCATCTATAGTTGCTGTTACACTGGAAGCCTGGAGTCCGTATCCTTCTGTCCCTTGGGCTAAAGTTGTAGTTGATGATTCGATTAAGTGGGTAGTGCCTGTGGATTTATACAAACCCGGATTTGTTGTGTTCCCCTGACTTTTAATATATAAAGTATACCCATTGGTAGAATAGGAACTAATATATATATCAAAGCTAGCTAGAGTTGTTATTTGATCAGGAATCAAAAAATCTTCTAAATTTAAATCTAATACGCTAAAACCTAGCTCAAGATATTCTCTATCAGAGTTTAGGTATCCTAATGTAGTATTATAGTTTGTACTATCAAGTATCCCAGAAGAAATTTCACCAATGTTCATTTGTAAGTTATATGAGTTTGAAGTACTAATTCCGCCAATAGAATTTATAGTATCCTTTTCTATTATATAATTATCAGAATTACTAATAGACGCCCTAGCTATTGGTAAAAAATAACTAAAAATTATTAATATTATAATTATTATGAATGATTTATGCATAAAACTATCTTATCATTTTAATACAAATTTGGAAAGTTAAAAAGTTATCCACAGCCTATAATAAATATTTTATCCATAGCGACCAATTCCAACCTGTTGATTGACATTACAAGCTATTTAATATATAATGAATTTGTAAGTAAAATCATTTACAAATACAAAAATAATAAAAAAAATACAAAAACAAAATGACCAAAACTTCAATAATAAATTTTAGGTTAATTACGATCTAACTCTTGCGAGATAGATTTTTTTGTGCAGCTTATCTTTAACAAATTAATAATCACAGTGAAAATAATATTAATTAAATCGGGTAAATTAAGTCCTTTGCAAATGCAAGGGCCGAGCGGTCGTTCTTATAATAACTAGTTAGCAGGGCAATAAAAAGTCAGGTTAGCTGTCTTATTAAGATAAAAATAAGGCTCGAAAAATAATAAAAATCCACCGTAGTGAAATCTATAAAAAGAGGAATAATCACCTTTTTATTAATGAGATTTAAAGCAGGTGAAAAAACCCAAACAAAAATCAAAAAAATTATCAGCTATTAGCTGATCCGCCTCGGGCGGAAAAACAAATTAAAATCTCTCGATAAACTCGAGATAAAACAAAAATGTCCTGCTGATAAGCAGGACACCGCCTCCGTTCTTACTGGTTAAATGGATTACATCCTATTATATCCAGTGCGAACTTCGGCGGACTTTCTGAGCTCCTTTCCTATTTTCATAGGAGCAGGACTCAGAAGCGGAGGAAAATATGAAAAAAATATTAAGTTATATATTAATGATTGCTTTATTCGTATCGATGAGTGGCCTAGGTAATATTGCTAAAGCTGCTGATACTACAAGTAATAGTTTTGTTGTTAGTAATATGATGAGTGGTGCAACAAGCGTTTGGACTGTATTTTTTACAGCTCCAACACAAGATATCACTGCTGGTTCATTCGTTTTAACTTTCAGTGGTGGTACCTTAACAGCTACCCCAGTTGCTGACGTTGCATTTATTCCTGATGAACACCAACCATCATTAACTATTGGTACCCCAACAGTTAACGGTTCTGTTTTAACTGTTCCTTTTACTGGAACATATGACAATGCATATGGAGTTGGGATTAAAATTGATGGTAATACTAACCCTGGTCCTGGAACTCTATCAGTTGATATTCAAGCTAAAAGTGGAGGAACAACTATTGATCAATCCGTTACAGACCCATCAGTAACAATTGCTGACAACACAGTATCACAAAGCGTCAACGTTGCCAAAGTTATGACATATACTATTAGTGATACTACACATGAATATGTTGTAAATCCTGCTTTAACGGCCTTAGCTTTTGATACTGCTAGCGCTGCAATTACCATTAAATCAAACGCCGCTACTTATGATTTAACATTAGCAAATGACGGTTTAGCCTCAACCACCGATTCTATTGGTGCTGTAGCTCTTGATTATGCTTCTTGGACCACTCAAGTTGGTTTTGGTTTTAGTGTTGTTAAAAATGGTGCTTCTGATACTATGTCTACCATTGCTGTTACTGGTGCTAATAATGATGCAACAGGTAGTGCTACTAACTACAAAGCTCTAGGAACTGTTACTAATATTTTAGACAATGAACCTGGAGTAAATAACACTGCGGATGCAATAGATATTTCTTACAAAGTTTTAGTTGATTATACTGTAGAAGCTGATTCTTATACTTCAACTTCAACTTATGTTCTAACCCCAACA
>CAZXAY010000054.1:2515-6164 GCA_964638435.1 uncultured Candidatus Saccharibacteria bacterium
GGGGGTCTTTTGTGATATAATTAGGACTTACGCGTTTGGTTATTGTTCGAGGCAATCAGTTTATCTCGAGTATCTTTGAGAGAAGAACTACAAACATTATAGACTTCTCACTCGTTTACTCGTTCGAAGAATAAAAACGTTGTTTTACGTTCAACCGCGTAAGTCCTAATAGTACCTTTTCCACAGATAGTTTCAGTTGATTTATTTTGTAATTACTTGTAGTATAGTTATAAGACAATAAAATTAAAAAATTATCTAAATTGCTTCAATTATATTAAATAGACATAATTAAAATTTATGACCCAAATGTAATTTAAGGAGAAACCCAATGAAATTTACACGTATTTTATCAATTATACTAATTACAACTTTCTTTTTAAATTTTGCTTTAGTTACAGATTCTAAGGCAGAAGTGGCGGTTTCTGTTTCTCCTACCCTATTGGATTTTAACATTAACCCTGGTGAATCAAAAACCGAAAAGTTAACCTTAATAAACTCGGCCACTAAACCACAATTAGTTAAATTAGAATTTTTTGATGCAGAAATTGATGATGATAATCTTAGGTCAACTAGTACCAATACTCCTAATAGTAGTTTTCAATTAATCAATTCCATTAATCAATTAACTATTAACTCCAATGAATCTAAAGAGTTTGAGATTAAATTGATTACTCCATCTAAAGCTAATCCTGGTGGCTATTATAAAACTTTAAAAATTACTGCTTTTGCTAACGATGAGGTAGAAAAATTGAATTTAAAACCAGGGGAAATTGGTGCCTCGCAAAAAGTCAATAGTGTTTTTGAGATTCCTATTTTAATTGGTATTAAAGGTAAAGTTATTGATACTGGTGAATTGGTTAAATTTGAAAGATTGGGCGTGGGAATGGGTGCGTGAGCACCCTGAACTGTTGCCTGACAATGTTGGCAAGTTTGATTGGAGCCTGGTGTAACAGCCAGGTTTTTTGTGGCTAAAGACTAAAGGTTGACATGAACCCTATAGTGTGGTACAATTCGTGCAGTAAGCAAAATTGAAATTCAAACTAGATCTCAAGACAAGGAGGCTGATATGTGGTTTTCTCTTCTGACTATCGTTTTTATCTTTGGGGTAACAGCCCTGATGTACAAGTATTCCGGCTGGTGGTGGCTCGTTTACCTCCTTTGGGGTTGGAGCCACGTCGTTTTTCACGATCGCCTATGTAGTTTGTATTTTATTCTTGGCGTACAAGAAGAATCCAAACTACCTTTGGCTCTTGCTCTTCTGGGACTGGACAAAAGTATTTCTTTTGCTCTGAGATGTCGTCTCACCATATTGCCGGGGGATAATACCCTCGGCCTTTTTTTATGGCTAAAAGCTTGACAGGTGATGAGTTGATGATATGATGAGATTATGCAAACACAACAGTATATTCGTTCCACTGTGAATCTACCCGTAGATATACACAAAAAACTCAAAATAGAGGCTCTAAATAGAAGTATGACATTTTCTGCGGTGATTTTGGATAAATTGAGAGGTACGGAACAGAAAAAAGACAAAATAAAGAGTGCCTTGTTGTTTTTCAAAAAATTAAGACAAAACGGACCTTCCTTTGATGGAGTGGAAGCGATTAGAAAAAATCGAGATTTAGGCAAGATATGACAGAACTAGTGGTAGACGCCTCCGTATTTGTCAGCTTGTTTGATAGGGAGAGCGCCAATACCAAGTGGGCAGAGCAACTGATGGAACTAGCTAGTCAGGATTTGATATTAATCGTGTGTCCGGATCTAACCATATTGGAACTGACCAATGTGCTAGTCAAAATGAAGAAAGTCGAACCAAAAGAAGTAGATCGATTTATGAAGATGCTCGAGTCTGTTGGGGTAGAATTTATGCAATTACTTTCTGGAGATGCCCTGGATATTGCTAAATATATGAAGAAATACAGTTTGACGGCCTACGACGCAAGTTACTTATTGCTGGCTGAAATGTCTGAGTCACAACTAATAACAGAAGACAGGGAATTGCTTAAAGTGCCCAGAAGCGTTTCCTTGAAAAACTTTTTTGATGATAAAATGAAACTATGAAAAAGAATCTACTGGGTGGCTTGGTGTGTGTGATAATGTTTGGACTGATATTATTTCTTCCTAAGGGGGTTCAGGCAAATGAAGGTGTCATAAATCTTAGAGGAACTGGTACGGGGGGTGCTTGCTACGCATCTTCTGTCTTTATTGATGGTACGTACAAAATTCTTATGACTTGCCGAGAACTGAAAATAGCTCTATCTCCCGAGAAAAATCGCTATGTAGCCTGGGTAGAGGATGATGCGGGGAAGCAGAAAAGACTCGGTGAGATAGCCAATGGAAAGATGTCTTCGATGACCGATATCAAATTTGTAAGAATATTCGTGACGGTTGAATCTGATGGGTACGGCAATACCCCATCGGCAGATGTGCTTTTGACAGGGTTTGTCGAGCCAATTAACTTTGGACCAGGGATTGTCTCTCCCTCAATTATTACTCCGACGCCGACCCCTACCAGAGCCGATGTAGTCGTACCTACAGGCGTTGCGCAGGCACAAGGTTCGTCCGGTTTGGGAAGTGCTTTGGGAACTATATTCAAAATTGCTTTGCTTGGGTTTGGGGTATTACTTCTAGTGGTTGGAGTCTTTAGCTTCCTCTCGCGAAAGAGAAGCCTATAAGGGTTGACTTTTGTTTCCTTGTTTGATACCATATTGGTCATCTGAACGTTCACATTTGATCTGTGAGGAGGTGAACCGTGTTTCTATTTAAGCTTAGCTTGATGATCGTGATCTCTGGAGTGATCTATTTAATTGCCGGAAAAAGCCACGAAACAGGCTCGTGGTGGGTTTCCCGACTGAAGACTCTTTCCGAAAAACTGACCAATGTTCACCCGATTCTCTTGGGAGTTGGCTTCGTAGCCTTAATTTTTGTGGAATTGGGTGGAATTTTGTTGCTGATGAAGTATTTTCCACTTGCAGTAAAAGGGCTGTACATCTTCAGCACCGCTAACATTGCGTTTGTAGTTATCTCACTATGGTTCGATAGACCAAACCAGAATGCAACGTGGACGATTGTAAAAATATTTTTGTCTTGTGCCGTTGGTTTTTCCTGGATACTGTTCCCCGAGTGGTTTGTCTACAACTTGGTGGGATTTATCTGTGCGATTGGTTTTCTTCAGCTATTTCCGTCGCTGAAGTTCAAATCCGCAATGGCCATAGGCATCGCTATCATCGTGTATGATATTATCGGTGTTTACGTTACCGGTTGGATTATTTTGCTGGTGAAGGGCCTGAGCTTTGTCCCGCCGGCGGTGATTTATATCCCGGCGGCGATCAAGGTATCAACATCCGGTATGTCCATGATCGGCCTGGGGGATATCATTATCGGTGGCATGATGCTTCTCATGGCGAAACGCTATGACGCACAAGTTCCCGCCTTCATTGGCTACGCCCTTGGTGGTGTGACATTAGCATATGTGTTGGCAGTGCTAACGGGTCACGGGGTGCCCGCTACAATGTTTATTGTGCCGGCGATGCTGCTGTTTGTTTGGTTGAAGGCCAAACAAAGTCAAAATCCAGCTTGGTTGGCTGACCAATTATGAATTTTTGCGTGAATTTAGCCCTCGGCTTAACACCGTGGGCTTTTTTGTGGT
>CAZXAY010000055.1:0-6026 GCA_964638435.1 uncultured Candidatus Saccharibacteria bacterium
GCCCGACAGTGCCCCTGACTGCCTCGCTTCGTTTGGCTAGCGGGCAAGCAGTTGTGGCAGGCGGGGTAAGAATATTGTAAGAGATTGAATATAGGCGGGCATACATTATTATTGTTACTAATCTTATTTTATCAAATTTTCAGTATAAGAAAAGACCGGCTAGTGCCGGTCAGTCAAACTGTCCTATGTATTTATCGTCGTTATCAACCACATATATCTTGTATCGTACCATAACAGTACGATCCTGACGGTTGATAATTCTTACCTCATAGGTTCTGGAGTTTTTAAGCTCCAGATTTTGGAAAACAAGATTTTCTTTACCACTCTCGTTATAATAACATTGAGAAATGTTTTTAAAGAAAAACTGTTTTCCGCCGGTCACGTCCCAAAGCTCAACCCTAATATTTCCCTTAGGGTAAGGGCCGACAACAATTATCGGCATATTACTTGGGACGACCATGTTGGGGGGCGGAGTCACCATGAACTCTTCGACAATTTGGTACGTCTTTTGCCAGATGTACGCCCGTTTTTTTGCCGGGGCCGGAGTTTCATGATTCCTATTGAGGTAGGAGCTAGTCAGTGCAGTGGCACTGATTGGCTCAAGTAGTAGTAAAAGTGCGAAAAGCCAAACCAAAAACCAGCGCATTAACATTACTCCTTTCATTTTAAATTTCAACATTCCTATATTTATCTAGAATGTGATCTTAAATTATAGCACTTATTAACAGGTTTGTCAAGGTTTGAGATGCCAAAATTTTAACTGATTTTTATTATGGATATAGTAGTATGCTCCGCCTAAAATAATTAATACAATTAAACTTAAGCCACCAAATTTATAATAGGGATTGTCTATTATCTTTTGCGATAGAGTAAGAGTTGAAATTTTATTCATACCAATATCAAAATTTCCATTAATAATTTCGTTCTTTTTAATCATACCCTGATAAGTTTTTGTCCATACCTGATCTTCGGTCGCAATGGCAAGATTAACTTTATATGGTCCATCATCTAATCCTAATAATCGTATCCTATAACTTCCTTCAGTTAACCCGCGTAATAACATTTCGGGATTAGCCGAACCAATTCCACTATAACTCGTATTAACAATTTGATTTACTTCATTTTGAGAGATCGGATTCCAACCAACTGCGCGCCCTGAAGGGTCAATTATAAGTATCCCTACTGGTTTGTCGCTAGATAGATGAATAAAATTAGTATAATATGATTCAAAGGTATCATTTTGTGTACTATCTGAGGCAAAAACTGTATTAATTATACCTGATGAAGCATGAGTTTGAGTATTTGAGCTAAATGATGTTCCATAAGATGTAGTTGATCCAGCAGTAGGGCCGTTATCACATAATATTACTGCAGCGCATTTATTACTAACATTTGAGGCAGTGTTAAACGAATTTGTACATTCAAATTCTTGATAACCACATTTACCATTTATTGCAGCATTTCTAATATTTTTTTCTAATTCTGGATCAAGTTTTGGTCTAAAACCCATACCCACTAAGTTACTAAAAGTAGTTGTTAAGTCTTTTGGTATACCACCAGAATAAATACTAACTATTGTATTGGTTAATTTTTCTGGTATACCACCAATATATTTATCACCTTTAATAAAGTTTTTAAGTCTAACTCTTGCAAGAAATGAGTCAAGACTTTTGTCCATGATATCTTTTGGAAGTGGACCAAATTCATCTTCATATCGTTTTTTCTCAGCTTGGGTCATCATAGCATATAATTTAGAAATGTCGTCATTATTTAAAACTGAGGAGTTAACCGTTCTTTTTTCAGCATCAAGCACATTGCTGTTAATTTCCGTTGCATCTAAACATTTATCATTTGTTGCATAAGTAGATTTGATTCCGAGAAAACTAGTCTTTTTGCCTTGACTATCGCAAGAAGTTGTTTTAGCAAACATAGTATTAAGAACTTGTTTGGCATTATCAAATACTTCAGGTGTACCATTAACACCTTCATTAACTTTTTGAACAAATAATTTTTTAGACTTAGATGTTGCAGGTAAAAGGATTTTATCCAATTGTTTAGGGCTATATACCTTGGGCTTATCTCCTCCTTGAACACTTACTATATCATAATAATTTGCTTTTTCTTTGTCACCACCATAACATTCTCGGTAAACATAAAATACAAACATACTTGCTGGATCAGCTAAAGTTGCATTTATTTCAGCCTGGGGTTTTCCACTGGCATTTGCCTGATCTTTATATGATTTTTGTATCTTTTTATATTCCTCTGAATTATTGTCTCTTAAACTTTTTCCACTTGCGCCATAACTCCTAAAATTACTGTAATTATTTTGAAGTTCTATTAGTTTTTTTTCATCACCAATCGCAAATACTTTTAATTTATAAAAGTCGGTTTGTAACGAGTCACTAGAACTTTGTGAAGATTGAGTTGTTTGTGTCGATGCGGAATATAAACTATTTTTTAAATTATTAATATCCGTATCTAATTTATACATTTTATTGTTTTTCCAATTTTCATAATCTTTAGTATCTGCTTTTGAATTATTTGCCATTTGCAATGCAAGTGAAAAATATTTGTTAGTACTCTTTTCATAATCACCAGATTTTCCGTTTAACAAATATAGTGCATAGTTCAATTTATCAATTGCCTCACTTGGTTTGATACTTTTTTCTCGTAGCTGCTTTTTCACTGTAAGCAATCTCACATTAGCGTCATTAGTAATTTTTTGTGCTTCTGCAAAATAATATCGTGCGGTCGTTGCATTTTCCTTAGCAAATACTTTTTTCAATGTAATTTGATTTACAATTTTATTTAACCATCCTTCATATTTCATACTAAAATTAAAGTCTTCAATTTTATCCAGAAATGGGGTGAATAGATAATATTGGGTACTAGAAATTTCGTTATTCGCATTAAATCCACTAATTTTACCTGTTAAAAAATTATTTTTAACATCGGCATATTTTATTAAATCATTAATCCTGACTTGTAGGGTATCAGATTTGAGCTTTGATTTATAATCTTCAGCGAGCTTTTTTTGAGTTGATATTTGATTCGCATCATCAGTCAAAATCATTTGCCAATAAATATCATCAAGGTAATTAATATTATCAAGAAATTCAGCATCTTCAAAATATGGGTAATTTGTGCTTGTTATTTTTGCATCCATTTCGGTATTAGCCATTTGATAATCGATGCCAGCAGTATTTTTTGAGTCATCTTTATTAATCAAATATCGATATTTTATATCCACATAACTTACCAAATCGTGATAAGCCAATAGCGCATTAGACTTATTAATTTCTTTTCCTAAAACAGGCAGAGTAGTTTTGATTTGCAAAATAGTAGGTAGATCCCTAGTGCTGATTGCCAAATATTTTTGATCGAGTACCTTATTCGATTGAGTTATTCCCTCATCTGTGTAATCACCAGGTAAAGCTTCTTTTCTAAGTTGAGCATAATAGGCAAATAATAATAGTGATTTATTACTATCAGCATCTTTAAAATTATCATTACGTGATAAATCGGCAAGTTGTGAAAGTATATCATCAACTTCTTTTTTAGTATTAGCATTATCAATAGCTGTTTTGATTGCACCAGAATAAGTAATTGAACAATTATTTTTGATTTGTTCAACATTAGTTAGGGTACTTACACAGGTTCCACTTTTTGTATATATAACTGAGTAATAACTAGCGGAATTAATAATATTGCTTAATACTTTTGCTTGTAATGTTGATTTTATGGCATCTTTATCAATTTTAGGTAGTTTTAATGTCTTAAAAAATGCATGATTTTCGATTAAATTATTGAGATCACTAATTTGTTTATCAATGTCAGTGGAATTTATGTCATCCATAATGAGTATCGCTAAACCACAATATGTATTAAGAAAATAAAGATACTCAGTTAAATCTACTTGAATTTCTTGATTATCTCCAGCTAATAGTTTAGTCCCACCTGGTATATCATTTATTTCACCGAGTGATTTTATTAAACTATTTATTTGCTTATTTACATCATTATTATTACCAGTATTATCAATGTCTATAATATTTTTAAGATCGAAACTAATTTGTTGTAATTTATTTAAGTAGTCGCTAACTTTGGCAAAATTTGACTCATCACTGATTTTACCAAATGTGTATTTTTGGGCAATAGGAGATTTCCAAAAATCAGCTAGTGTAACAGTTTTAGGGCAATCTTCTAGCGCTTGGCTAACAACATCTGTTGCGTTATCAGCCATAGCAGTTGGAATAAATTTAAATATATTAGAAGCTAGTGTTTTTAAGGGATTATTTTTATAAGCATAATTTTCTGGTTTAATGTCCATTTTGCACTTTTTTCCATCGGGCCCCAAGTTACCGGAAATTGTATAAGATACCACTTTTTGATTAGTAGGAATTTTTTCTTCAGAAAAAGGTTGATTATACATCGGATCAGTTAGGCCGGCAGTTAAGTTGGCTACTGCTACTTTTTCACTATCTGACAGTTGCGATGAAGTTTTACCTGTCCAAATCTGTGAGGTAGATTCGGTTTGTTTTTGGGATATGTCATCTATAGGAATGGTAATAATAAAAGCTTTAGTTATTTTATCATTAAAAGTGTGGTCACTCGAACCCATTTGCCCATTAAAAATCTTGTCTTCACCTACGCGAATAGTATTTTTTCCGGTTAAAGATTGGATTATCGGACTTGTAGTATCAAAAACTCTGTAAGTAGAGAATTCACCGTTATCATCAGTTTTAGCAATCCCCCAATCAATAAGCCCCACTAATCTGAACGGTGGTTTGTCATCCCAATTGGTTTTTTCTTTGATATATCTATTAAATGGATTTAGTAATATTTTTAAATCAGTATTTTTGGGATAATTTTTACCAGTTAGAGTAATTTTGGTATCAGTTAATCCTGATTCTGGAGAGATTGTTAGTTCTCCTTGGGTATCATCTAAACTACCTGCTTCATCAGTATTTGTTGCATTAGCGATTTGATTTTCTTGTTTTTGAACAGTTTGACCCAATTGTTTACTTGTCGACGAGGAATTTGAATTTGATGCGGTTGAATTACTTGATGTAGATGAGCTAGAAGATTGAGAGCTAGAATTATTATTTGAGCTGGTGTCTGTGTTGGATGACGAGCTACTACCGCTTTGTGAGTTATTAACCCTTACCCTCGTAGTCGAAATAATATCTGGTCCGCCAACTTGCGTGGTTTTAACTGATACAAAGTAATAACCATTGGGAGTTTGTGAGGTGGTGTTTATTGTATAAAGGAATTTATTACCTTCTATCTCCATTGCTCCACTTTCGTCTTTAACCATATTCAATGAATTGGGGATTGTCGAGCTCATACCTTCTGCTGGGGGAGTTAGTCCTGTTAAATTAATAGTTCCATCATAATTAGATGTCGTAGCCATTTTAAAGGTTGAACTTGAACCAGCATTTACTGTGTGGCGGTACCCATCAGACCAATCAGGATTGATATTAGTATAAATTGGATCTCCTGATTGATAAGTGTATCTTATTGTAATAGTCTTTTCTTGTGAATAATCGCCGGCAGTAGCGATAATTTTAAAAGTATTAGTTTGTGAAGTTTCACCACTTCCAAAACTGGAGATACTTAATAAAAAACCATTCCACTGATTCTCGCCTCCTAATGGGACATTGAGTTTAGAAATTTCGCTGGCATTTGATTTAGTAACATATCCCGGAACACCACTTAAATTTAACTGATCGCTAAATGGTGAAATCCCAAATTGGGTATTGTCTGGTACATTAAGATCGGCTAATTGCAAGTTTAGGTTTCCGGAATAGCCATTTTTTACGTGGAAGTTAAAAGCAGGCGCTATAGCCGTACCAGTTGATTCAAAACTTTCTGAATTAACAAACATCTCAAATGTTGGGCTTGTAGCTTTTACTTGATAATTAAAAATAGCCGACCAACCGACTAGTTCAAAAACCAAAATGAAATTTACCACAATAGCAACAACTTTATTGAGTTTTAAATTTTTAAACATATCTCTCCAC
>CAZXAY010000056.1:0-835 GCA_964638435.1 uncultured Candidatus Saccharibacteria bacterium
TTTGGGCAAGCTTGATAATCGCAACAAAATGATTCGAAACTTGATCGGCGACTTTCAAAAAATTGATCTAAGCGATGTTGGTGACGATGTCATGGGTAACGCCTATATGTATATGATTGAAAAGTTTGGTGCCGATGCCGGCAAAAAAGCAGGGGAGTTCTTCACACCAAGTATGGTTTCAAAGCTAGTAGCAAAACTAGCCCAACCTAAGGCGGGAGATCGCATAGTAGATAATGCTTGCGGTAGTGGTGGCCTACTTTTGCTCGCTGGCTCCGAAGTTGAAAAACAAGGTTCAAATAATTATGTTTTATACGGTCAGGAGTCAAAAGGTAGCACCTATCAGCTCGCGCGTATGAACATGTGTTTGCATGGCAAAGATTCGGCTCGAATTGAGTGGGGAGATACATTAAATAATCCAATGTTGGTGGAGAATGATCGATTAATGAAGTTTGATTGCTGTGTCCAAAATCCGCCATTCTCATTAAAAAAATGGGGTGCTGAAAATGCTGAATCTGATAAATACAATCGCTTTTCTAGAGGCGTTCCGCCAAAAGACAAGGGCGATTATGCCTTTATAACCCATATGGTCGAAGTGTTAAAACCAAAAACTGGTCGTGGTGCCGTTATCGTTCCCCACGGTGTTTTATTCCGAGGTGGTGCCGAGGGTAAAATTCGCGAATCATTTCTGAAAGAGAATATTATTGACGCAGTTATTGGTCTTCCTGCTAATTTATTCCAAACAACTGGCATTCCAGTTGCTATTTTAATTATTGATCGTTCTCGTGAAGTTGGTGGTGCCAACGAATCAAAAAAAGACGTTCTGTTCGTCGAGGCT
>CAZXAY010000056.1:845-5491 GCA_964638435.1 uncultured Candidatus Saccharibacteria bacterium
AAGAATTCAAACCAGGCAAAGCTCAAAATACTTTATCTGATGAAAACATCGATAAAATTTACGACACCTATGTCAATCGATCAGAAGTTGAAAAGTTTTCCAAAAAAGTGGAATTTGCCGAAATACAGGAAAACGATTTTAATTTAAACATTACTCGTTATGTTGACACTTTTGAAGAAGAAGCTCCAATTGATATTTCTGCCAATCTTCGTGAACTAGAATCTCTAAAACCGGAAATGGCAAAATTAGAAAAAGAAATGGAGGGTTACTTAAAAGAGTTAGGAATTAAATAATTAAAATACAAATGAATACTATAAATAACCAAACAAAAACATACGCTTTTATAGATAGTCAAAACTTGAATTTGGGTACAAGCAAAGATTTAATTCGAAACGGTCAACAAATATATACTGGTTGGAAATTGGACAACAAAAAATTTCGTCAATTCCTGTCAGATAAGTTTCGCGTAACAAAAGCTTTTATGTTTATTGGTTATCTTGATCAATACAAAGATCTATATAAATTTCTTGAATCAGTTGGCTATGCGCTTATTTTTAAACCCACAGTCAAAGACGAACACGGTAAACCAAAAGGCAATGTCGATGCTGAGTTAGTTCTACATTCTGCTGCCGTCGAATTTAAAAACTATGACAAGGCTGTCATCGTTTCAGGCGATGGTGATTTTCGTTGTCTCCATGAATATTTAGTCCAACACAACAAATTAGAAAAAATAATTATCCCTAACAAATTTTCTGAATCAAGCCTGCTCAAAGAATTTCACGATTACAAGATATTTTTGTACAGGGAAAGGGAAAAATTAGAATATATACCAACCGAGTTACAAATTAAGGCCAAAAAAAATGGGAGGCGTCGCTCATAAGCACTTAGCTTAAGGGTCGTATTCTCCCTGATGATTAACTGGATTATACCAATAACACAACTTATGTCAAGTCCTCAAATCACAATTACCCCAACCACAGGCACATTATCATTTCGTTGGTATCACCAATATGATCAAATTATATCAATTTTTATTAAACATTAAAAACAATTAAATATATGAGATTAGGTGAAATAAAACAGATACTGGACAATGTTGTTGATGAAAAAAATAATATTGTTTTGGATAATGAAGCCATTTTTGATGGTCAAGCATACAACATAAACAATTATGTTGATGTAGTTAAAGCCCTAGAAGTTCTAGAAGATCAGAACTGGAAGGAAACCGACTCATCTCAAATACTAGTAATATTTAAAAATCACCCACCAAAAAGAAACAAGCAACAAATTACACAAGAAGAGTTTACTCAGTTAAGTTCTTATATTTCATCGCTAAATCAAAAGTTGCCGTATTTTTACTCAATCCTAGATTCTATAACCGAAGAACAAGATGAAAAATGTATCAACATTAAATTACCCGGAGGAATAGATAGCTTTGAAAACCTAAGCAAATTGAATAAAGATTTTGCAAAAACTCTGTTGTTGTTTAACATCGACGGAGAATTTGCATTTAAAGGATTTGATGTTGGTACTTCTTGGTATATCGTTTGTGCAAGTGGAATATTATCCTGTCAATTTTTTATCGCCTGTCTTAAAGTCGCCCAAGAAGTTTTAAAAACTCGGAGTGGATGGTTTAAATCGGAAGAAGCAAAATTAAGTTATGAAGCTGCAAAAGTAAGCAACAAGAATCTCACAACCGATGATTATGAAAAAACTTGGCTAGGCATGTATATAGATCAGAAAATTAAAGAAGTAATTGAAAAAATAGGTGATACAAATGGTGACACTCCAGAAGGGGCTCACAGTAAATTATTAAAAGGAACTGAATCACTAATAAAGGAACTTGGAGAGGGTGTTGAATTTCATTTGTCATTAAATCCACCATCATACACATCGGAGATAAAAGGTTCTTTAGAAATTGATTACAAAAAAATTCAGCAAATGAGAGCTAAAGCAGTAAAAGAGTCTGGAGCTAATAAACAAAAAGAACTAGCTGAACCAAAAGCTGAAGAATCGAAAGAAGAGATTAAAAAAGAAGAATAAACAATGTCAACTAATCTACAAAAAATACCAGCTGGGTGGAAAGAAGTAAAATTCGGTAAAATTGTTGATTATGTAAAAGGTTTTGCTTTTAAATCAGCTGACTACTCAACTGTCGGAACAAGAATTATTAGAGTAAGTGATTTAGGAAAGGACATAATCCACAATAAAAATGGCTGTATTTTTATTAATTATAATGAAACAGATAATTATTCTAAGTGGAAAATCAAAACTGACGATTTAATATTTACCACTGTTGGATCAAAGCCACCCCAATACGATTCTATAGTTGGACGGGTAATTAGAGTAGATAAATCAAATGATGGTAATCTACTTAACCAAAATGCAGTTTTAATACGAGCTAAAGAAAGTTTTGGCGCATGCCAACTTTACATTTATCGACACTTTTTAACTAAAAGATATTTATCTTTTATTGAAAGTATTATTAGGGGTAACGCAAATCAGGGGAGTATTACTCTAGAAGATTTATTTCAATTTTCGATTATCCTGCCTACTATTTATGAGCAGAAATCTATAACTTCAATCCTCGAAACATGGGACAAGTATCTCGGAAGTTTAGATAAAAAAATAAAAATCAAAAGGAATGTTAAAAAAGGCTTAATGCAAAGATTATTAAATAATAAAGAAAATATTATAAAATGGAAAAAATATCCGATAAAAGATGTTTGTACCATAGGAGACGGGAATTGTTCTGCTGAATATCCAAAAAATGAAGAAATGGTAGATGTAGGAGTCCCTTTCGTTAGGGGTTCAAACTTTTTGAACGGAAGAATTTCAATGTCAGATATGAAGTTTATTACTCCTGAGAAACACCAAAAACTTAAAAAAGGTCATATTTACGAAAACGATATTCTAATAGTAAACCGAGGAGAGATAGGTAAGACTGTATTGGTAACAATGGAATTTAATGACTCAAATCTAAACTCTCAACTTGTTTGGTTGAGAGCTAAAGATAGAGTCAATTATTTGTTTTTGTTTTACGTTCTAAATCTAGATATAACACTTCAAAAACTAAAAAAATGCCAAAGTGGCGGAGCCTTACAACAGTTAACCATAGAAGAAATTAAAAAATTTTATATTTTACTCCCTCCACTTATTGAACAACAAAGCATTGTTAGTATCCTGTCATTAGCCGATAGGGAAATTGGGGAATTAGAAAAACAACGAAAGCTAATAGCAGAACAAAAGAAATATTTACTTAATAATTTACTAACTGGGCGAATAAGATTGCCTGAATTTAACAAATAATATGCTAATTTTTGACGAAGCCAAACAATCGCAATTACCCATGGTCGAGATGCTCATCAATATGGGCTATCGATATATTTCTGCCGCCGATGCACTGAGAGAGCGCGGTGATGATACTTCAAAATTTATTTTGCACGATACTGCTTTTAGAAAGTTTGCGCAAATTAATAGTTACGAACACAAAGGCCAAATATATAAATTCTCTGATAGTGATGTTGCCCAAGTTATTGATGAACTTGAAAACATTCCGGTTGAAGGGTTAATTGATACTTCCAAAAAAGTTTATGGCATGATTATGCCCACCACTGGGGGCAAAACTATTAAAGTTTTTCAGGACGGCAGTGCTGTTTCTAAAAGTTTTAAATATATCGATTTTGAACATGTAGAAAATAATGATTTTGCTGTCACAGTCGAATTTGTTGCCACTGGTAAATGTGACATTCGCGTCGATATTGTAATTTTTGTCAATGGTATTCCATTTACAATTATCGAAAACAAAAAATCATCAGTTGAAATTGAAGAAGCCCTCAGCCAACTAAACCGCAACCAGTCCCCTTCGCATTGTCCCAAACTATTTATATATCCCCAGCTATTGATTGGTGCCAACAAAGAAGATTTAAAATACGGCACAGTTGGTACCCCCAATAAATTTTTTGCCAACTGGAAAGAGCGGGATTTAGTAGAAGAAGAATGGAAACATCGTGATGAATTTAATAAATTATATAAAGAAAAAGTTAGTAAAATAATTGCGACATCGATTGACAGAGAAATTTATAATCAAATTTTAATTGATTTAAATGGCGACACTGTCAATCATTCTCAAGTATTAAATAGATTGCCAACCGAGCAAGACTTATCTGTTTTTGGATTATTTGCCAAGGATAGATTACTCGATATTTCCAAGAATTTCGTACTATATGACGCTGGTATTAAAAAAGTAATGCGTTATCAGCAATATTTTGCAATTAAAAAATTACTCCTCCGAATCGGACAAGTTGATACGCAAGAGTATGGTCCAAAACGCAAAGGTGGAATTTTGTGGCATACCCAAGGATCCGGCAAATCACTGACAATGGTCATGTTTGTCAAAGCCCTAATTGAAAACCCAAATATTGTTAATCCACGAATTTTAATAGTCACCGACAGAAAAGATTTGGATCGACAAATCAAGGGGACTTTTTTAAATGCTGGATTAAAAAAAGATGTTATTCAGGCCAATAGTGGTGAGCATTTATTAAAACTTATCAAGCAAAAAGATTTACGCGTGGTCACGACACTGATTCATAAATTCCAGTCAGCCAGCAAAAAACGGTCAGGATTTTTGGACAACGACCAAA
>CAZXAY010000057.1:0-5450 GCA_964638435.1 uncultured Candidatus Saccharibacteria bacterium
TTCAATTATATCACACTTCAGGTTAAGCTAGACCCCCAAAAAGACCATTAAGCCTCCTTTTCGATATTCCAAAATTTGGATAGCGCATTCTAATCTATCCAAAGATTTAACAACTTTTGCTTCATAGGTTTTTTGCTCTTCGAGCTCTAACCAACAATCGTATAATTCTTTACCAAGTTTGTTAGGTAGTTTAGAAAAGATTTCTTTGGCTGCCTTATCCTCTTCTTTATGGCGTACTTTTGCCACATCTTTATTAAAAGCATGGGAGTCTCTACCAGTTCCATCACTTCCTATAGGTGGTGCGTCCCCTGCAATAATCTCGGGAATATCATGAACCATGGCAATTTTTACTGCCCTATCTAAATCAATTTTTCTGGATAATTTTTTTTCAAATAAGATCAATAATAAAACTAATCGCCAAGTATGATCTGCCACAGATTCATAACGATGTGGCTTTGGGTAATCCCGCCAATAAAACATATTCTTAAATCACTCAATTTTTTTGAGCGCCTCGCAATAACTAGTAAACTCAAAAATTTGTTCTAACTCATTACGACTCATTGCTTTCGTCTCCCTACTAATTACTAATCTAGCTAATTACTAATGATCCGGGTTGTTGTAACCCCCATTAACATCTATTAACTAATATTAACTCCCATTAACTTTTATTAACATTGTCCCTGAAAAACCATTCATAAACTCCATACGCCCAGCTAAAGGTGTAAATGATGGAGATGAAAAACACGCCCCACTGCTCGTTTTGGTAGGAGGTAATAAACCAAAACGGCTGGCTAGCTAGGCCAAAAACAAAACCCCATTTATTTTTGCGTGCAACTAAAATAATTGCCGAAATACTGAGAATCGCTAGCACAATTTGTAATAATAAATCTGTCATAATTTTAATCTGCGATGTTTAAATATGTGATATACTTTGGTTATTTATTTTCAAATATAATTTGCATCGACATTTTTTCGATTGCCTTTAAAAATTGCGCATAGGAAAGTTCAATTTCCCCGCCAACTTTTGGTTTTGGATCATTAGCCAGAATTTTTATTTGACCTTTCTCATCTAGTTTATAGCCTTTGATAACAATTCCGTGCGACCTAGTTATGTCTTTTTCATAGTCAGGGTGTAGAGCATAAAAATCTATCCCGACTATTATAGGTCGTTGTTTAACTAAAGCCTCTAGCAAATCGTTTTGCTGATTTTTTTTATTAATATTTGTTATTTTAAGACCATATTCTTGATTACTTTATTCAATAAAATTTTGGATCGCAAATGGATGCCCTTGATAACCAAAATTACCATCGATTCCTTTTTGTTTAGGAAAAACAATGTTAAACTTATCTTTGGCTAAATTAACAAAATTATCTAACCCCTCATTATTATATTTTTTAAAATGTAATAAAATCATTCTAAGACATGCAATAACACAATCTGTGCCACCGCCTTGTTCAATGACGGGAACATCTATTACTTTTTCTTTTAGTTTATTATCCTCCAAATCTTTTTTCAATTTTTCAAAAATTTCTAGGGCAATTTGCTCTGGACTTTTTTCTATAACTTCTTCTGACTCTACTG
Source organism: uncultured Candidatus Saccharibacteria bacterium (assembly GCA_964638435.1). Classification (GTDB taxonomy): domain Bacteria; phylum Patescibacteriota; class UBA1384; order JAMDBS01; family CAZXAY01; genus CAZXAY01. The sequence continues at coordinate 1,583 of CAZXAY010000057.1, forward strand.
GCTTTAATTCGAACTCAAAATCCAATCCATCTACGGGAGTTATACCTTCCGTCATTTTATACCCTTGTTAATCGGATTATTTTTATAGATCACATTATTTAAAATTATTTACAAAGTTCTTGGAATATAATTTGATAATTCTTTTAGAGTGGCAAGATACTGCACTCTATTTTCAAAATAACCTCGTTTTAAAGCTTGACTAGCTACCTTAAGTTTATCAATTATTGGTCTTAATCCAGGATCCCTAACATCATCAAAATTGTCAAATATTGCCTTGCCAACAGAACCATCGCGACCTTTAGGCACAGCTCCGGACTCAATAAAATCTTTAACAATACTCCATCTATTCAGATCACCATTTTCAGGATTGATAAAATTTTCTGTACCTGTTATGGTGGATGTTTCATTTACAAAATTTCTTCTATCTCTAATAAAACAACCAAATTGATCGTAGACCTTACCTCTTATTTCTTTGTATTTTAACATTCCTCTGCTAATTAAATTTCTACGCTCCGCGTCCGTTAAATTTGGATTATTTTGTTTTGGTTCTATCGCACTCAAAGAAGCCAGGATTTCTAGGGTCTTAAATTCTTGCATTTTCTTTCTTAAATTGGGATCTTGACTGATTTTCCTGCTCGTTGTGTCCGAAACATCACATCCGGCTATTGCAGGGTTCTCCCGATTAAAATTTACCGATGAAACCATTTTAGTAATTATCCTGGCATCTTCTGGGTTTAGACCAGTATTACCTGAGTAGGTTCTATCTTCACTCGACATAGCCGATTCTAAATCCTCCAAATTTAATGGTTTTTCGTCATCATTTTTTTGCTCTAAACCTTTAATAGTTGGCGCAGTCCACTCGCGATCTTGTTGAGATATTCCCTCAACATTTTGTTCGTCCATAGCCACTCCTTTTTGATTAATTAACCGTCATTGTACACCTACGAGGTGTATACTTGGTTATATTTATACGTTAAACTTAAATTCGATTACGTCGCCATCTTGAACGACATAGTCTTTGCCTTCTAGGCGTAATTTACCTGCAGTTTTGGCGCCACTTTCGCCATTATATTTTACAAAATCATCGTAGCTTATTACTGCCGCTTTAATAAAACCTTTTTCAAAGTCAGTATGAATTTTGCCAGCAGCCCGTGGTGCTTTATCACCCTTATTAATCGTCCAAGCTCTTACTTCATCTGGACCAGCTGTAAAATATGATTGCAAACCAAGAGTATCATAAGCTGATTGGATCAAACGATCCAAACCAGATTTTTGTAATCCCAAACTTTCTAAATATTCCTTTTGCTCTTCCGGATTTAGATCTATTAAATCTTCTTCAACTTTGGCACTTATTACAATGGAGGATTTAAGATTTAAGATTTTAGATTTAAGATTGAATTTTTCGATAACTTGCTCCGAGCTAAGTGAGGAATCTTGTTCACTTACATTAAACGCATAGATTATTGGTTTATCGGATAAAAATTTTAAATTTTCAAAGGCGGTTGGGTCTTTTTTAGCTTTTGCCTGGATTTTTTCTTTAGTTTCTAAATCGGCAAGTTCGAGCTCTGTAATAATCGTCTCCATATCGTCTTTTGGATCAATTTTACCCGCCACATGCATAATATTTTCGTCCTCAAAACATCGCAGTACCATACAAATCGCATCACATTCTCTAATGTGTGATAAGAATTTATTGCCTAACCCTTCGCCTTTATGCGCTTCTTTTACAATCCCAGCGATATCAATAAATTCCACAGTTGCTGGAATTATTTTTTTTGGGTTTACCATTTTAGCAAGTTGATTTAGACGCTTGTCGGGGACATCAACAATACCAACGTTGGGATCGATGGTGCAAAATGCATAATTACTCGCCTCAGCTTGGCGAGTTTTGACTAACGCGTTGAATAACGTCGATTTTCCTACATTTGGTAACCCGACAATTCCGATTGATAAACTCATATCTGTATTCTACGTTAAAATTAGGTTTAGTTCAAGTTTATTGCTTTTTTTTGAAACCACCCCATTAAAAACAAAATTCCAATAAAAAATGCTGGGATGGCTATTTGGACGCACCATGCCAGTCGGTACCATTCAATGGGATTGGATTGTATCAGCCCAATAATGTTAATTGCGCAATATAATAATCCGGCCAAAATAAAAGCAATTCCTCCAACAATTTCTTTATTCCACGAAATAATTAAAATAATCAGCAAAACGATTGAGGGGATATTATGCATGAATAATGCTAAAACAGTTCCCCAAAATCCATAATTTCCTTCAAAAACATCTAAAGAAAATAATGACAAAAACAGTATAAAAATAATTGATAAAATCCTTGGCGTCCAATAAACAAATTTGTTAACCTTTTTTTTCATATATTATCCTTTAAAATTATTTATATTTTCCCTAATCTTTTATTGTCTTGATTTGATAAAAAATTCTTTTTAGACACTATCGGTCGCCCAATTTCTTTTTCCAATTGTTCTTTGGCAATACCAGCGATTCTGCCACCACGCTCGGCATCTTGTTTTAACTTGGGAACTCCTAAGGAATTTTCAGTTTTATGAATTTCAGTTGTAGATTTTTCTCCAAGCATAGTAAAAATCAGTTCAAAATCATCCATGTGATCTCGCAAATTTTCTCGTTGCAATCCTTTTACTTTTTTATATTCGCTTGGTGTAATGCCAAAAGTCGCTTTAGAAATTTCTGCTGTCAAAATTTCGTAATCTTTTTGTTCTTGAGTGCCTCGCTTTTGCCATTCATCAGTCAATTCTTCACAAATAGCAATTCCTCGGATTCTTTTTTCAATCCAATCTTCAGGATAACCTTTTAATTTATACAATAATCTTGTTCTTTTTGTGGCTAGTTCTGGATCTTCTATTTCTTGCACTCGTTCGTAACCAACTTTTGCCAACCAGCGCTTAAATGGCTCTGCTTTTGGTGAGGGAATAGATTGAATAATTCTGAATATTCCTTCGGTATTAGCACAATCTGTTTCTCGCATTTTGCTATCTTCTGCTGGTAGTTTCAACTGTTCCCAAAATGGGAACGGTTGAAACATTTCCTTGTCTCTGTCTTTCATTTTTGCCCAGTAGGTTTTTGGCTGAGGACTATCGGTAAGTACACTTATAACATCAAGAATCGAAAACCACCACTCATTTTTAAAAAGTGTTTTTCTAATTTTCTTTCCCTTAAATAATGCAATTTTTGTGGTTTCCATATTTAATTCTGTCATTAATTACATAATGGGCAGGAATCGGTGTTATATGAAATCGGGCAAAGGTGGGCTGGTTTATTTTCCCCATTCTTTAATATGCGGTGAAAAATCAAGCTGATAATCTGGAATTCCTAATGATACGCCATATTTTGTTATATCATCATACTGTTCTGACTTGGCACGATCAACCTTGAATACTTTATTGCGGAAGATTATGTAATGAAAATCACTGTTTTTAAAATCGGCATACCAATCATGCTCAGAGTCCAATGCTTTGCTAATTTCTTCCGCAATATTATTAGCTTGATTTTCAAAGATTTCAACGGTGTGTAATGTCCATTGTTTAATCCATGGTGTTTTATGTTTCTCTTTTACTTGACTGATATTTGTCTTGAGAATTTTTACTTTTCCTAAAACATCTTTATCCTCAAGACTTTCTTTAATAATAACGCCGTTAAAATTTTTCATAATGTTGTACCTTAAAGCTTTATTGATTTTGCGAAACGACAAGTTAACTGGCGGGAACCGGCGCACATTAGGTGAAATGCCTGAGGCATTTTGCCTAACGTTTCTGGATATGCGATGTTTGCCGTAGCGAAAGCGAAGGCAAATATGGGTGGAGGCTTTTGTATAAAAGCCGTAACCAGATAT
>CAZXAY010000058.1:0-5437 GCA_964638435.1 uncultured Candidatus Saccharibacteria bacterium
TCCTAAAGTGGGGGCACAACCGAACGCTGATTTTAATTTATCCGTTGAATAGATAATAAAAAAGTTCGAAAATACCAAATTTGATGTAAAATCTAACTATGTATAATGATAAGCTCTATTTTGAGCAGGTACGAGACAAAAAGATTTTTTGCATCTTTTCAGAAGCCGATGTTTCAAGTAAAAAAATTGTAATTATGAGTCACGGTTTCAGGGGATCCAATATTGGTCCTGCTAGACAGTTTGTAGATTTTCAAAGGATACTAAATAAAGAAGGTTATTCTGTACTTCGTTTTGACCAGCCAAATAGCGGGAACTCTGAGGGAGATTATTTGACGTCTTCTTTTAAAGAATGGGTAGACACTATTGTTTATCTAGCTAACAAATTTATTAAAGATGGCTATGAAGTTAATTTGCTCGGACAAAGTATGGGTGCATCTGCCACCATTGTAGCCACGACTTTCCCTTCAATTAAAAACAGAATCCCTTGTATTCTTGTATGGGTGCCGGATCCAAAATCAGATATTTCAGTAGTTTCAAATATGATTTATGAAGAAGGTGGTCAAAAACATTATGGCTCATTTTGGCAGGAAGCTAAAGATTCTAATATATTACAATGCCTAAGAAACTACTCGGGGAAAATACACCTAGTCTATGGAGAAAACGATAAATATGTTAAAAAAGAATTAAAAGATGAAACAATAAAAATCGTCAAAGAAAAAGGTCAGGCAGTCATGATTCTAAAAGGACAGGACCATAGTCCTTGGGAGTTTGATTTAGCTCAGGAGATCTATAGACAGGAATTAATCAAATTAAAAGAATAATGGAGTATGTCGAAATTAAATCAAAACCCCACAACTTCCGTCCAAATCTGCTCCAAGGCGGGGAGCAGCACAAAACTATATGCTGATATGGTGAAATGGTGTTCACGCGGTTTATCAAACTATTGATCAAAGTCATAAGGGTCTCAAGTCTCTCAACTATAGCTATATCAAGAGGCTTTGGCGGAGAGAGATTATTTTGCCTAAACAGGTTGTATGTCAACCTCATGATTTCAGCGGTATAATCAACCCATAATCAATCCACTACAAGTCATTTCGGTAATATTAGTCATTCGCTGTCAAGGTAAATTCCTATTAGTTCAAAGATCGGATACCGACGATATCTTTCCCGGTTTTTGGCAAAACATGGGCGGTAAGATAGAAATTGGTGAAACAGTCGAAAAAGCTATTGCCAGAGAAATGATGGAAGAAGTAGGCTTAGAACTCGAGTCAACACCAATATTTCTACACAGCTATTCATGGAAGAAAGATGATGATTCACCTACCAAACTAGGCTTAATCTTTTTAGTTGACCTAAAAGGCAATACTGAAAACTACCAAGTGAAACTTTGTGATGAATTAGAAAAATATGGCTGGTATGACCAAGAAGAAGCTAAGGTGTTAAAAACAATTGGTCCCGATAGTCCCACGGGGACCTTGGGGCAATTAAGTCAGATTGATAAACTAAAGCTACTCTAGGCTTTAAACATTTATCTTAAATTCCACACACTGCCTTCCTAATTTCTTCTAAAGCTGGGAGCCAAGTTATTTTTATCAGAACTGATCTGAGTTATTATTAATCATGAATTTTATTGACATTATTAACGAGGATGGTGAAGTAGTCGGACAGCAGGATAAAGACCTTGTCCATCAGTTGGGTTCTTGGCATCGGGCAGTTCATATTTGGATTATTAATAATAAACGGGAAATTTTAATTCAAAAACGGAGTCCGAATGTTGATGCGTATCCGAATCTTTGGGACTTCTCATGTGGTGGTCATGTTGATGCGGATGAAGATTTATTGACTTGTGCCCAACGTGAAACTCAAGAAGAGTTAGGTTTAACAGATGTTTTAAGCTTAAAATTTGTCTTTTTATTCGACTTTAAAGATTCTTTTACTTTAAACGGAGGTAAATATATAAACAACGAAATCGACAGCGTTTATCTTGTTAGTCTCGATTCATCCAATTTAAAAATTTCAATGCAAACTGAAGAATTGTCACAAATTGAGTGGGTCAACTATCAGGAATTGGAAAAAAGAATAATTGAACATCCAGAAGGCTTTGTTCCTCGTCTGTACGAATATCAAAAATTTTTCAAATACTTAATGACCTATTTTGTTGAACATTCGGTGAAATAGTACGAAAATCGTTCCAATTTGCGAGCCACAACTCCAAACTAGACAATTGTGCTTGCCTAATTTGGTATGAATTAGGAATTGAAGCTAAAATCAGCAAAATCACGGGTATAAATATATGGCTATTGACAAAAATTTGATTTTGTTGTAACCTGTAGGTGTAATTAAATTACACTTGGAGGTCACATGAGTTTTATAAAAGATTTAAACAAATCAAAAAGAAGTACCCAGACGGTATTTAGTTTTTCTGATTTAAGTCACATGGTGGAGGGGTATACTGGTCAAAAATTAAAGTCGGCTTTGAAATATGCGGTACAAAAAGGTGATATTTTTAGAGTGTCAAAAGGGATTTATTCTTTGTCTTTAGATTACTCAAAATTAGAATTTGCTAATAAATATATAATTCCGTCATATATCAGTACCTATTCTGTTTTGCAAAAAAATGGTGTAGTTTTTCAACCTTATTCTGCAATATACATTGTTTCAAATAGATCAAAAGAGGTCGAAATAGACGGTTACAAATATATTTATAGAAAAATTAAAGATATTATTTTATTAAATATATTTGGAGTTAAAAATGAAAATGGAGTTCAGATAGCTAGTACTGAGCGGGCGATTTGTGACAAATTATATTTGGACGGTACTGAGTATTTTGATAATCTGAGAAATATTGATTGGAACTTGATGAATCAATTAAATAGTCAGGTATATGGCAATAATAAGGTTATTTTAAATTTTATAAATATAAATAAAAAATGAAAGCATTGGACATTACCTTACATAAAACAAATTTGACAAATATATTGATTGATATTTATAAAAATAGTTACTTAGGGTCGAGGTTGGGATTTAAAGGGGGGACAGCGGCTTTACTTTTTTATAAATTACCACGATTTTCGGTCGATTTGGACTTCGATTTGACTGTAAATCTAAAAAAAGATTCGCCAGAATTGCAGGAATTTATGGATAAAATGTCAGCCTTATTGTCAGCTAAATTTGAAATTAAAGATCAGAGTGCAAAGTATAATACTTTATTTTGGATGGTTAGTTATGGAACTGGTCTGGCACATATAAAAGTGGAGGTTTCGACACGGGATAATCCGTTTAATCATTATAATTTGGTCCCATTTTATGGAACGACGGTTAAAGTAATTGATTTAAAAGATATGATAGCTCATAAATTGGTGGCAGTAACTGAGCGGGGTATTTTGGCAAATAGAGACTTGTTTGATGTTCATTATTTTCTAGGTTTGCCAGAAGCACCATCAATTAATTATCAAATTATTAAACATCGAACAGGTAAAGACCCAAAAGAGTTTTATTTATTTTTGTTAGATTACTTGGATAAAATAAATTCAAAAAATATTTTATCTGGATTGGGTGAAGTTTTGACTGATTCTCAAAAAGATTGGGCCAAAGCAAAATTAATAATTGAAATTATAGGCTTGATTCAAAGGCAGATTGATTTGCTAAATTAGAACCCTACAACTTCCGTCCAAATTTGTTCTAGGGCGGGGAGCAAACACTTTTTGAACCTAAATTTAACATACCCCGCATTGGACTGGAGAACTTTTGATAAAATCAGGCTATGAAAATATACAATTTTTCTACTGAACCAGGAGTTGTTACTGGGCAGGAGAATAATCCCGATTTATTTATCCGAAGAACTGATTTTCCAACCGGATACTCCGAAGCAGATTACCATAATCATCCAAATTCTTATGAATTTTATGTTGTGCTGAAGGGTAAAATAAAGTTTGAATCAGAAGATAAGGAAATAGTTGATGCCACTATTGGCTCACTGGTTTATTTTAATGAAGCTGAGCCACACCGAATCGTTATGGTTGATGAAGATGTTGAAATGTTGTTGATAAAAAGACTAGGTGCTACAAAAGCATAAATTCCTTAGTATCCACAAACAGCAGTTCTAGTTGACTCCAATGCGGGGAGCAACGAGTTTTGTTCTAAAGATAGCTAAATATGTTTGTGTGGTGTGGCTAAATAGTGTAGTTTTTTATTTAACCAATACTTTACTGTAGTTATTCCACAAAGTGAGGGATAGGAGTGTGGTAGAAGTTTGATAAAATTTGTTTATGAAAATTATGATTTTTGGTGATCCTGCTAGCGGAAAAAGTACCTTTGCTTGTAAATTAGCTAAATTAACAAACATTTCTGTTATACACCTTGATGAAATCATGGATAATATTGGTCGTGATGATAAAGATGCTATAAAAAAACTGATTATTAAAGAAATTGCTAGAGATAATTGGATAATTGAAGGAAATGCTTTTACAAAAGATAAAGATAGTCGGATAAATTCGGCAGATGTCGTCTTTGTTTTTGATAGTGGTCCTATTATGACGTTACTTAGGCATCTTACTCGTTATCTTAAAGTAAGATTCGGTATAGAGAGGAGGTTGGGTAAAGAAGATACTACTCTTGATTTAAGATTTTTTCTGCCCTATATCTTTTTAAATTTTCCCAGGCGCAAAAAATGTGCTATTGATTTGGTGAAACAACAAAATAAAAAGTTTTTCTTAATTAAAGAGTATTCGCAAACGACAAAGTATTTATCAAATCTTGATTGGATGAATTCGTCTTTTAATGAAAACAATTGTTAATAAATTTAATTTTTACTCAAAAATATAGAATATTATTTATAATTTACTAAACAATGAAATATAACCCTGTCGGTGTTGGAGAAATAGAATTAGACACAATAATTCTTGACTTGAATGGTACATTATCTGTAAACGGAGCGTTGGTTGTAGGTGTAAAAGAACAACTCGCCAAATTAAAAAAAATGGGTTATGTGATTTATCTTTTTACTGGTGATCAAAGAGGTAATGCCACCGTCTTGGCAAGAGAAATTGGTTTGGAGGTTCAAAAAGCAACTACGGCAGAAGAAAAAGAGATATTAACCTCGAAGCTTGATACAAATAAAACTGTCGCCATTGGCAATGCCAGAATAGACATTGGCACATTTAAAAAAACTAAGCTACGTATTGCCACCCTTCAAGCAGAAGGGATTCACACAGATATATTAAACTTTGTAGATATTATTGTTCCCTCCATTGTTGACGCTCTAAATCTACTAATAAATCCAGATATTTTTAATGCCACAATGAGAAAATAGAACTATTTTTGTGCTTTTTGGCGGTATAATTGGCTATGAAAAAAAACATCACCAATTTTATGTAGTGCTTGTTTATTGGGTTGTAGATGTCGATATGATGGGGCTTCAAAAACTAATGATAAGGTA
>CAZXAY010000059.1:0-5406 GCA_964638435.1 uncultured Candidatus Saccharibacteria bacterium
AATATGGGTGTAGCGACCAACGGGAGCGAAACCGCATATTCTGTGTTATATGCTGTTTTGTAAATTTTCTATCAATCTTTTTAGTAATTGATTTGCAGTATCAATTTCTTCTTTTGTTGTTCTGAGAAAATCACCTTGAGCAGTTCCAGCAGATATGGCATCTCTCCATTCTTGTCTTCTTTGTCGGAATTTTTCATAAAAAGCATCTGTTTCTGTTTTGATTGAAGTGTCTGTTGCTCCACATTCTTGGATTGCATAATCCATACTATCAAAAAAGCCCTGCCACCAATTTCCGCGGACTTTGTAATTACCTGAACCGCTGATCATCTGTTCAGGAATTTCATCGGAGTAATCTTCGAGCAGGGCTGTGAGATGCCGTATCTGCTCTCTGATTTTCTCATTTCTATTTTCTCTTGGTTCTAATGTTTCCATATATTTTAGTAAGAAAATTTACAAAATGGCATATAACGGTGGCGCCTAATGCGATGTGGCGAGATGGCGACGAAGTCGTCAGATCGACATTTCGCATAGGCGCTGTTATGCGTTGTCGCGAAGCGACAAGCAGAACAGCGACGGTAGACGCCACCGTTATGACGCTCTGAGCGATTGCGTCATAACTCGTTTTTGTGCGTAGTGTTTGCAAATTTTAGTCGAAAATTTGCATATTATGCGTATAATCAAAACAATTAACAATAATAATCAACTTCCTTTTTTAATTATAAAACAAAATTAAACAAATATCCAGTAAGTATTATTCCAAGTCCCACAACTCCAGCAAAAATTATAATGAGTTTTGTCTTCATAATCCTTTTTAAGATCATAAATTCTGGTAGCGATAGGCCGATTACGGCCATCATAAAAGCCAATGCTGTACCAATGGCAACACCTTTTTCTACCAACACATTTACCAGCGGAATTATCCCTGCAGCATTTGAGTAAAGCGGAATTCCCAATAAAACTGCTAAAGGCACCTCATACCATTTATCGGATCCAACGTATTGAGCCAAAAAATCAACTGGTACATAACCATGTATCCACGCACCCAATCCTACTCCCAAAATAATATATATCCAAACTTTTTTAATAATATTTTTGGTATATTTTTTTGCAAAATTTATTCGATCATTAATTGATACATTTGTTTTTTGCTTTACATTTTTTCCAGAATATTCTAATTTTTCCAACAATTTTTCATGATTTAATTTACTAATGATGATACCTGATAAAATAGCTATAATAAGTCCGCTTGCCACATATAACAAGGCAATTTTAAACCCGAACATCCCTAATAGCAGTGCAAAAGCTACTTCGTTAATCATCGGTGAGGCGACTAGAAAGGAGAAAGTCACTCCAATTGGTACACCAGCTTCGATAAAACCCAAAAATAATGGTATAGCACTACAGGTACAAAATGGGGTAATAATTCCCAAGAGTGCGGCTAAAATATTGCCAATAAATGTTTTTTTATGAGATAAAACCTTTTTAATTTTTTCTGGTGGCAGATAAGTTCTAATTATAGTAACTATATAAATAATTACAGCCAATAATATTAGAATTTTTAGTGTGTCGTAAATAAAAAAAATAACAACCTCGCTTAAGCGTGTTTCATCTTGGATTCTAAATAGATTTGTAACGACCCATTGGGCTAATTTTTCTAGTGGGTAAAATATGTTCGTAAATATTCCTTTCTTAATAATAGTTTACCTTCTATCAGCATAAAATTCAATTAAATAGGTTAGATATTTTTAATCCACAATAAAATTATATTTGTGGTATAATAAAGTTAATAAAGAGGCTATACTCCGACGGATATGTCGGAGTCGCCCGGCCCAATCGATCCAGTAGGATCAAATGGGTATAGGGAGGGGCAATGGACATAACTAAAAATCAATTAGAAAAAATATTGCTTGATGCCAAATTAATTAGTGCTGAGAAATTTAATGAAGCCAATGAAGCTGCAGAAAGTTTTGCTAAACCTTTGGAAGAGATTTTGGTCGCTAAAAATTTGCTTTCTGAAGAAGATATCTATTCTGCCGTGGCTAATTATTATAAGGTGCCATTAGCTCCTATTAAAAAGAAAATTATCCCCATAGACGTATTAGATACAATCCCAGAAGCAGCAGCGCGTACTCACCAAATAATCCCATTTAAAAAAGAAAAACGAACTCTACATGTTGCCATGGTTGATCCACAGGATTTTGAAACTATTGAGTTTATTAAGAAAAAAACTGATCTTAAGGTCGAGGTTTATTATACTGATCCTAAAAGTTTACGCGATTTATTAGGTCAATATAAACAAAATATTAAACGCGAATTTGCCAAAATTATACAGGAGAATATTTCTAAAACCAAAGCTACAGATGAGCTATCTAAGGCAGCAGAAGATTTACCTGTTATTAAAGTTCTTGATACAATTATGCAATATGCGGTAGCCGAACGCGCCTCAGATATTCATATCGAAAATTCTGAGGATAAGGTGATTATCCGTTTCAGGGTTGATGGTGTACTCCGTGACATTATCAATCTCGAAAAAAATGTAAGCCCTGCACTTATTGCTAGAGTTAAAATTCTTTCCAATTTAAAAATTGATGAGCATCGTCAGCCCCAAGATGGACGCTTTAAATATTCCCAGGATGAATACGAGATTTCTATTAGAGTTTCCATCATCCCTTCGTTTTATGGGGAAAATGTAGTGATGAGGTTGCTTTTTGAGTCTGAGCGGCCTAGGTCTCTTGAAGAGTTGGGGATAACAGGTAAAAATGCTGAAACTATCACCAACAGTATTACTAAAGCTCATGGTATGATTTTGGTTACTGGTCCAACTGGATGCGGTAAAACTACTACACTTTACAGTATTATGAATATGCTTAATTCTACCCAGGTCAAAATCTGTACTGTTGAAGATCCTATTGAATATGGAATTTCACGTATTAGCCAAATTCAGGTTAATCCACAAACTGGGTTGACTTTTGCAGCGGGGCTAAGGGCACTCTTAAGACATGATCCTGATATTATTATGGTTGGTGAAATTCGCGATGCCGAAACAGCCAATATAGCTATTCATTCCGCTTTAACTGGTCACCTAGTGCTCTCAACTTTGCACACTAATGATGCCCCTTCAGCTATACCACGTTTTATTGATATGGGGGCAGAACCATTTTTAGTCGCCTCAACTGTTAATGTAATTATCGCTCAGCGTTTAGTAAGGAAAATTTGTGAGCATTGCAAGGTAGAAATAAAACCTAATAAAGATATTATCAAAGAATTTTCTGTTAGCTCTAGTATTAAAGAATCAGTGCTTTTAAAACAAAAATATTTTCATGGTAAAGGTTGCACAGAGTGTGGTGATTCAACTTACAAAGGGCGCGTAGGAATTTACGAGATTTTTGAGATGGATGATGATTTAAGAGGATTAGTATTAAGAAAGGCCGCAGTTAGTGAAATCAGATCTATGGCCGAGAAAAAAGGGATGAAGAGTTTGGTTGAAGATGGACTTAATAAAATTGCACAAGGAATAACTACGATCGAAGAGGTATTGAGAGTCACTAAGGAGTAGCTTTTTAGGCTTTAGCTTATTAGCCTGCCTGCCGGTAAGCATGGCTTATTAGGAAATTACAATGGAAAATTTAATTCATTCTTATAAAGATTTAATTGTCATTTCTGCCCCGTATGTCATTCCTGCGAAGGCAGGAATCTACGGGATAAACTCCGGCAGGAATCTACTAATATGAAATCCTATTATGTTTATATTTTGTCTAGTGAATTCAATGGAACATTATACATCGGCGTAACTAATAATTTATTAAAAAGAGTTTATCAACATAAGAATGATCTTGTGGATGGATTCACAAAAAAATATCAAATTCATAATCTTGTTTATTTTGAAGAATACAATGATATTCAAGAAGCAATTTTAAGGGAAAAACAAATAAAAAGGTGGAAGCGTACTTGGAAAATTAATCTCATTGAAAAAGATAATCTTAATTGGAAAGACTTATATAAGAATCTATTGTAATTATTAGTAGATTCCTGACCAGAAACGCTTCGCTTTCTGTCAGGAATGACAATTCTAAAAAGCTAATTATATGATTTTTCATTACAAAACCGTTAATCAAAGTGGGCAAGTAGTTGATGATAGTATGGCTGCTAGCACACAAAAAGAGGTTGCCGATTACTTAAAAAGTAAAGGTTTTGTAGTATTAGAAATTTATTCCGAAAAAGATTGGCAGAACAAAAAAAAGGTATTTTCATTATCAGCATTATCAGCAATAAATTTTGGTGGTATTAAACTGATAGAAAAAATTTCTTTTGCTAGGCACTTAGCAACAATGATTCGTGCCGGGCTATCAATCTCAGAAAGTATGGATATTTTAGCGCAAGACTCTGATAATCCAAAGTTTAAAAAGATGCTCGAAGAATCTAAATATGGTCTTGAGTCTGGTAAAACTCTATCAAGCTGCTTAGCCAAGTACCCAGATGTTTTTGATAATAGTTTTGTAAATATGGTTAAAGCAGGAGAAGTTTCTGGTAAGTTAGTAGATTCGCTCGAGCAAATTTCTTTAAAATTACAGCAAGACTATGATTTAATCTCAAAAGTTAAAAGTGCTATGATGTATCCGGCAGTGATATTTTGCGCATTAATTTTAGTAGGTTTAGCTATGTTAATTTTTGTTGTTCCTAGAATTGCTGCAGTTTTTGATAGATTAAATGTAACTATCCCTCTCGCAACTAGAATATTACTTTTTTTAAGTGATATTTTTGTTGCCAAACCATTTATTTCTTATCCAATAATTTTTGCATTAATAATATCTGCTATCTTCTTTTTTAGGTCTAAAACTGGCAAAAAAACCCTCTCATATATTGCTCACCATATACCTTTTATCAAAAAACTGGCTAATCAACTTGATTTAGCTCGATTTAATCATACTTTTTCTTTGCTTTTGAAAAGTGGTTTGCCAGTTACCGAGTCACTTGATATTTCGGCTGATGTTTTATCAAATGATAAGGTAAAAAATACCATCAAAGGTTTTAAAAAGAATGTTACCGAAGGAGCATCTTTAGCTAATTCATTCAGGAGCGAAAATAAATACTTTCCTACTATTATGGTAAGAATGATTACTGTGGGCGAAAAAACAGGAAAATTAGATGAAATACTTGAGGAGCTGGCAATTTTTTACCGTAAAGAAACTGAACAGTCCTTACAAACGATAAGTAATTTGATTGAGCCCATTTTGATGTTTGTTATTGGAGTAGGTATTGGCGCAATGGTACTTGCTATAATCGGACCAATGTATTCTATAGTCCAACAACTGTCAAATTGATTTAAGATTTAGGATTTATGAATTATGATTTATAAATATAATTCTCAAATCTTAAATCTACAATCACCCGCTTAGACTCGCAAAA
>CAZXAY010000060.1:0-5216 GCA_964638435.1 uncultured Candidatus Saccharibacteria bacterium
CTTAAAACCATAACTTAAATTTAAAAACTAAATATTTAATTTTAACTTTTTAGATGTAGTTTTTAGCTTTTAGATTTAAACTTTTAGTTTTGATCATTGATTTAAAATTAAAAATTGCTTGTCCCTCAAAGCTCTATTGAGCAAAGTGGGGGAATTTTGAATTTTACCTAAGGTATTATGGAGGGGCCAAACACTAACAATTTATTCTACGCTAGTGGCTGGATTTACGAGATTGCCAAAGGCATTTTTTTAACTATTGCCATTATTTTAGTTATGGTAGCTATTCTTGGAACTATTTATGTAGTAGACGGTGTTAGTATGGATACTAGCTTAAAAGATCGCCAATACGTATTGGTGGAAAAATTGAGCTATTTAACAGGAGATCCTCACCGAGGCGACATTGTGGTTTTACGCTTCCCAGGCGATCCCGATAAAAAAAAATATATTAAAAGAATTATTGGCATGCCAGGCGACACTCTAGAAATAAAAAATGGCCAAGTTTATATCAACAATAGCCAAATTAATGAATTTTATTTAGCGCCTGACGTCCGCACTTTGCCTGATCAAAAAATTGTAGTGCTAGCCGACGAATACTTTGTTATAGGGGATAATCGTGATAATTCTAATGATTCCCGCATCTGGGGAACATGCCCCAAAAATCAGCTGATTGGCCGCGCTTGGATTATCTTTTTACCTACCAGAGACTTTACAGTGATACCAGAGGTTGAGTATAATCTTTAATTACAGTTAATATTAGTTAACAAAAGTTAATATTGGTTAATAGCAGTTATTATATAATTTAATTAAGCAAATAACTATTATTAACCCCTATTAACCGTTATTAACATTTATTAACCTAATTTAAAAAACTCTTTAGGGAGTTTTTTAAATTATCGGCTCTTTCGAGAGCACCAATGTCCTAGACACTTGGCTAATAATAGGGTAGAGTCCAGCGGTAAAATCTTCTAAGAGTACAACTGACGTAGTCGAGATATACCAATTAGGCACCATAAATGTTTTGCCTAAAAATCTTTTTGCCCACTCTACTTCGCATCCTAGCGCAATAGCATAAGGCAAATATTGTTCAAATAAACCTGAGCCAACACCACCATCAATTGGCTCATTTTTTGTTAAATAATTTTTAAATTTGACCCATTCTAATAATTCTTTGCGACCTTGTGCGCTCCTTGACGGTAGGTTTGGGGCAAGTTTAATTATTAGCATGGCTGTAAACATTAACATTAGCCAAAAGATCAAAAAGAATTTTGGCTCAATAGAAAGCACTAACCCAACAATCAACCCAAAAAAACCTACAAAAAATAGTATTAAACCAAATTGACGATAATGTTGATACATCTTGACAGGGTCTTTAAGAAAAAAACCTCTATTACTAACTGCTCCATAGATATCTACATAAACTTGAGCAATCTTACGGCTAAATACGTGGTGTGATACTCTAAATAGGATGTCTTTTTGCCCACTAGCAAGCTCATCGGATGAAAAAATCTTCGAGAGTAGTACCTTCTCGTAATCTCTTAAGTTAGTGTTATTTAACCAATTTTCTAGCTTAATATTAGCTTTTTTACCAAAGGAAAAGTCGCCATCTTTGTTAATAATGTTTATATAATTCCTATGCGCTAAATCAACTAGTATTGCCGAGATAGCTTTACTAGTTACCTTACCATCATATAATATTGCTAGTTCTGCCGGGCCCAGATTAGTTGGAGGTTTGCTTAACTCATCTTTGATATTAGGCAAATGCCACTCACTTAGAGTCTTACGAGTCATAATGTATAAGTATAGGAAGGCAGCAACAAAGGGAATAATACTTATTAATAACCACCAATAGGCACTCATATTAGCAAGCGTGTAAATAAATCTTTGCCAGAATGGGAATTCAATTAGGCCTGATGGCAAATTAGCTACCACAGTAAAGGTAGCACTGGGAGAGATATTTGAAGCATTATAAACTATTGTTTGACTATTTGGTTGAGTAAAACTGGCCTCATCTACGCCGTGAACTGCATAGATTATTGGTTTAACCTCTTTTAAGTTAGCACCAGCAGGCAAGTGGACAGTAATTTGAATTGCCTCAATATACGTTCCCTCCTCGCCAGCAGCAATATAACGGAATAAATCTTGAGTTTCACCAATGTGCATTAATCGTGGAGTTTCTACTCCGTTAACCGTAACCTTGGCGTCTTTACCAATATTAATATCTACTTTATAGCTATTACTGCTACTTGTTGGCCCAGCCACATCCACTACTGAAGCTGAAGAAAATTGTTTACTAATCAAATAACCACCAATAATTAATATTGGGATAACGATTAAAAAGAATAATAGTTGCTTTTTATAAATTCCAAACGAGAGCATACCCCCTCCCTATATAAACTAAATTCAAAATTCAAATTTGTAATTTTTAATCAATGTTTAAACTCAAATTTTTAAAATTATCTTTTATAAACTTCTCCTCGTGGTAAGATTGTTGATATTAGAATCTGTTTGCTAATTTTATCAATTTGATAGATAACTCTTAAATCACCAACGCGCAAACGATAACGACCTGAGAGATTTTTAAGCAATTTTATATTAGTACCGCTAATTGGATTACCTTTTAACATAACAAATGCTCGATCAATACGACGAGCAAGATTAATTGGTAAACGCTGATAATATTTTGCCGCCTGCTTAGATAAAACAATTTCAAACTGTGCGAGCAATCTCTCTCCATTTAAATGTATTACCTTTTTTTATTTCTTGCTCTCCTACAAGTATTTTATTAATCTCTTTTTGAGTTAAATATTCGTCCTCGATTAACCACTGCAAAAAAACCTTGGCAACTTTTAAACGTTCCCGGGGCACTTTTTCCACCAACTTAATTGTTTCTTTAGCTAGTATATTCATAAAACTTATTTCTTCTCCTTATTTATTTTACCAAGACTCTTAACAAATTGCAAATTTTGTAATTATCATATTTTATTGATTTTATTCATTTTTCGTTCGTGAAGTTAGTATCGTTATTTCTAGCATTAATTACTGAAACGGCAATTTCTTTTAGTTGTCTTGTAGCCTCAATTAATTGTTTATTCAAACTTTCTAATTCTAGATTCTGTGACTTAATAATTGACTCTAGGTTAGTAATATTAAGCTCAGCAATTCTTAGCTCATTATCTTTGCTAATTTTTAATCGCTCTAAATCTTGCTGGTGTTTGGTAGCTAACTCTAATCTTAACTCCTCTTGCGCTTTATTAACTGCTTTTTCTAACACACCAGAAAAATCACCAATCTCTTTTTCTCTCACAGTAATTTCTTTCTCTTTAAGTGCTATAACTTCTTCACGCTTTTTTAATAATTCGGTTTGTTTCCCCTGTTGACGCTGCCACTCGTCTGTCTCGTTACGACGCTCTAGACTCAAATTATAACTATATTCTTCTTTTTGTCTTTGCTGCTTAACATTTTCCTCACGATTAAAATCTTCTAACTTTAACTGTAAACTCTTTTTTACCTCTTCAAAAGATTGCTGGAGCTTTTTGCTTTCTCTTACCAATAATTCTCGTTCATTATTAAATTTGTCAGCAATTTCTTGTCTGTCTTTGGCAATTGTCAGTTGAAAATCTCTCGAATTTTGAATGTCCTCTAAAAGTTTGGAGCTGATTTGATCAAGATTCTGACCTAGTTTTAATTTTAATTCAGCTAAATTTCTTAGGGCATTTTGGATCCCTCCTTCAATTTCCTTAGAAATCGGCAGGTTCCCAGAGGTTTTAATTTTTTCCACTAACTCTGTGATTTTTTCTGAACTATTCACTAAAGGTGAATCAACTGAAATTTTGCTCTTACTTAATTTTTTTACAGGCATAATTGCCTTTCTCCCTCCCTATGCGCCTACTGGCGCCGGGCTTCCCGCTAGGCGGGGGTAGCCCTACAAATATTCCAACGTTTTTTAGATTTTTTCTAAAAATTTTATGAAACTTTTGGCGAATTCACTAAATTGCTCTGGTCCTTTTTGCAAATTAGCATATACTTTATTGACATCTATTTTAGTATAAGCGTGAATTAAAAAATTACGAAAATCCACCATATCAACCGCTTCTTCAATAAATTTTTCTGGAATTATACTTAATTCTCCTAGTCTGATGATTATATCTTTATACTTAGGCTCTCCTTTTAGATAGTATTTAGCCAAGATATGGTTACCGATGTCACAAATTGCTTCAATAGCTATAACAAAATCATAAAAACAGGCATGCTGAATTATTTCATCTTTGAAAAATTTTTCTTTATCCATATTTTTAAATTTTTCTAATTCATCAGTAGCATGTTCAAGTTTTTTTAGTTTCTCGATTATCAACTCAGAAGTTGATTGTTTTTTCGTCATTTTATTCCTTTCAATATTGGCTTGACACCAAATCGCCCCTCTTTTACTCTTTCAATTAGATATTTATTTTGTATTTCACGAAGATTTAATGTATCTTCGTATTCTTGGAGAAATTTAACATCTAATTTTATTCTCTGCTCATCATCGCGGGAATAAATTAATTTACCAAAATAAATTGCTTGGAGCTTAAGTAATGGTGAAGTATTATTAAGTATAACTGCATCTGCATATTGAAATTTTAAATCTTTTCTTAGCAGAGTATCAAGTACTCCCATATATTTTAATCGTAAGTTAAAAGCTCGGGAATCGCTAATCGTTTTATTTAGAACAATACCAAAATCAATATCGCTCATTTTATTTGGTAAACCATTGGCATACGAACCATACAAATAAACTGCCAAAATGTTTTTTTGGGTTTTAAAATACTTATTTAATTTGTTGATAACTGGTTTAGTTAGCATAGATATCCTGCTTTTACCTACTATAATTATAGTCTAAACCTTGACAAAATGCAAATTTTGTGGTAGTATTATTAGTTAATATTCAAATAGGAATTGTGCATTAAAAATAACATAGTGGTAGAGTTTCTCCTTCAGAAAAGTGGTCGTAATCTTGTGCATTATGATCTCTTTCCTGGAGGGGAGCTCAATACGCAACAGATTTAGCAAGGATGCGAAATCGCGTGCTCCGGACCTCCTTCAGGCCTAGATTGTACCCCCTCATGAGAGGGGTAAAAATATAAAAAAATCTTGAAAGGAGGTGGTCTTTATGGCGAAAGCCATAACGATTGCCATAGTAATGGTTCTTCTGGTCGCCTCCATGGCGGCCACGACATGGG
>CAZXAY010000061.1:0-5062 GCA_964638435.1 uncultured Candidatus Saccharibacteria bacterium
AGAAAAATTTTGACTTCTCCAAAGAATTATTTCATCATATAAATTTTTGTAAAAACTTCCAAAATATTGCTTATTCTTAAAAATCAAGAATGGTCTAGTGATGCATTTAAGCATAAAATAATACTCCACAATATATCTTTTTACAGGCGTAAGATCAAAATTTTTCATTAAATTATTCAAATACTCATATTCATCTCCACTTTCAGCTCTGTTATCACTCATTACTCCAGATCGATAAGATCTAAACCCTAAAAACCTTTCTGGCTCTTGGAGTAATCTCCTAGGGCTAGAGTTATATGGGGCATCAGTGATATAACTTGCGGAAAGACCTTCCATTTCAAGTTTAAATAACATTCGCCAACCTTCTCCGTAAACTTCAATCTTCTTTTCTTTATCTGCAAACTCTTGATTGAACCCTCCAGTAATTTCAAATACGTCGGTTCTTATCGCAAAACAACTGTCTGTTGGTGGACGGACAAAATCAATAAAAATTTGTTCAGTAAATTGGTAGTTTTTTTTCCGAAGATTAAAGAAATCAATGGTAGGTTCATCAAAAAATATAGTGCCCACTTCTTTTGCATATCGCTTTACCAACTCAGGTACCTTTTTATAAAACCATAGTGGATAAGTTCCGGAATAGGACAAAAAATCAGAATTATTGTTGCGAAAGTTTCTGAGTACAGAATCAACCCAGTTGTTATGAAAATCCACGTCTGCATCTCCACTGCCAAAATACTTAGTTCTGATACCATTACTTTCATTTAAAAAATACTGAGAACCGGTATGTCTCGCCGCAATATGACTTTTAATTTTTTCTTCTATTACATAGACATTCAGATCTTTATACTTGTTTTTAAAACTTTCAACAGCTATCCTCGTTTTATCAGTACTGTTATTGTCTACCAGCAATATTTGATAAAGTTTTTTGTCGACAGGATTTCCTTTTAAATCGGTTTGATTTGCGAGTGATTCTAATGTCTTTGGCAAATCTCCCTCCTCATTGTAAAACGGAATCAATATTGTCAATAACTGTTTTTTATGTTCTTCCATAAACCCCTATATTATACATGTTATTTTCACTGTTCTGTCATTATACTTTTGTCTTTATATGCCCAGACGAGTATGTCTTCATAAGTCCCTTTTTTAAACGGAAAATGCAATTTGTTTGTCGACAGTTGATAATTAAAATTATTCGTTTCTAAAATATTCAATAATTTCGAAAAGGTCGCCTCAGCAGGATTAATATGATGATGATACTCAATTATGAAATGATCAATGTTTCTAAAGTTTTGAGTTTGTAATTCGTTTAAGACCTTCATCTCTAAGCCTTCAATATCGATTTTTAACAAGTCAACTTTATTTTTAATTTTTCTAATCACAGATGTTAATGTGGAGGCACTGACAAGTATTTTCCGTTTATTGTCAACTCTATCTGGTAACGTACTCATTTGTAATGATCCTGCCTCATTATCATTAATATAAAAAGTTATTTGCTTTTTCTTTCTATTGGAGATTGCAGTATTTATACAGTTGACCCTATTTAACATATTATTTGTTTCTATATTTTTAACTAACACTGAATAAGTCGTCGGATCAGCTTCTATTGCGGTAATTTTACATTTTGGATATATCAAATAAAAATATATCACCGACATTCCAATATTTGATCCACAATCAATGATTGTTGGATTATTTGAACTCAGTTCTAGAAAATACGTATCATAAATAAATAATTCTTCAAAAGAATATATTAAGGAAAATGGGCTTAGTACATAAATTCTATTTTTGAAAATTACAACAGAATCTATTTTTCCACCAAGTATTAAAACAATAAGAATATATTTAAAACAAATCTTTGAAAACTGTATTAATACATTATATTTTCCTAGAACACATTCTCTGTTCAAAATGATTTGCGACAGTTTAAGATAATGATTTAAAAAAGGAATTATTTCCTTTAGTCTTTTTATTGATATATTCAATTTATTATTTTTTCTCAACGCTATCTAACTCACCTTTATCTATATATTTCATATTCTATGAACCATTAATTTTACAACAATTATGATACTGATTATAATCTATTTTTTTTAATACTGTTTATACCCATTTTTCTACCCACTCTCCCCTTCCCTCCCCGAAACCCCCTTTGGCAATGGTGTTGGTGTCCCCTCCCAATCTATGGCTCCACCAGTCTGAGGAATAGCCATATTTTCTTCAGTACACCCTTTTGGAATTGGAATATTACTAAACATTTTTCTCCAATCAGAAATCTCTACAGCCTGGTCAAAAAAATCAAAATACTTTTCTTCTGCTTCATCTCGTCTTTTTCTAGCCGCAAGATGTTTTGCCGTTAACTTATCATCCGGCTCATTTTTATCTAAAATAGCTAATAGTCCCAAAGCATCATCTCGATAGCCTTTATACATCTTCAACTGGTAATCACCAGCTTGTTTTATATACCACGGCTCGATTAATTTAAAATCCCAGCGATTTAGATATTGTCTATTCATTTCTATCCACTTATTCTCTTGAAATACATATTCCCTCATGCTATTAAAATAATCCTCAAAAAAACTTTTCATGGCCTCATCCTCTTTTTCCTTATCTGGAGAATTTACATAATTGGCAAATTTTAAAAATGAGTTTTTATAAGCAATCAGTGGTGGGTTAACTGTGGTACATCTAAGTTCAAATATCTTATTGCCAGCCACGGCCAGTGAGTGAAGTTTATATTAAAAACCCCGACCTTACGGATCGGGGTATAGATGGACTTCAAACCCTCAGGTAAATAGGGTTTGCCCTAAATCTTTTTTACCTTGATTCTCAATATACTTTTTAATGATGGATTCATTTGCTCCTACGGTGGTAACAAAATAGCCCTCACTCCAGACTGAATCTGTCCCCCAGTACACTGATTTAATAAACGGGAATTTTTGCTTTAATTCCTTGGCACTATTTTGTTTGATGATACCTACAGCTCTTCCTACTGCTATTGTTGGTGGAAGTGAAAGCAATAGATGAATGTGATCTTTATCGTGATTGACCGTTTTGATTCTAATTAAGGGATAGTGGGTGGTCACTTCCACCAACTTTGTTTGAAGATAATCAAAAACTCCCTCGTTAAATATCTCTCTCCGGTATTTTGTTACCAAGATTAAATGATAATCACAGTGATAAACGCAATGACTTAATGAGATTAGTTCCATAACTTACATAGTCTAGCTCAATCCCAGGCGAAAAGATTTAGGGTTTAACTGCATCCCACGACCTAACGGTCGGGGTTGTAAGTTGGGAAGTAAACATAAATACCAAATCCAAAAACAGATATTCCCGCTAAGATCAATATTATTTTAAGTAGTTTTTTCATTTTATTTTAGTTATGTTCCAGGTCACTTTCTAATGCTAACATGGCCGAGCGAACATTCCCCCCATGCCAAGCGTTGGCGATACTTTTTAGTTGTCGTTCCAACTCTTCTGGATTAGTCAAGGCTTTTTGATAAAGGATTGGCATATTATCAGGGTCAACTGTTTCACTGAGTATTTTTATTTTAGACTTTTTTACCAAAGAGGACATATTTTTAATAATTTATATATCCTCCATCTGACACTCCCACGTCTTTGGGTTTAGCACAATAAGAGTCAAAATCACCATCCCACAAAGTCTTTTCGTTTTCTGATGAATATTCATTACTTTTAATATTTGTAACACTCGATTTCAACGGAACAGGCATAGAAAGTGACAAGTCATAGTAATAAAGGTTTTTGTAAAACTTTTTGTCTTCAGTCTTTAAGTTCTCAAAAATATGATTATATTCGATGAGAAATAGTTGTTTGTTTACCTCATGTATTTGCCAATCTTCACTCAAAAAACTCCAATCATCATTTAATTGGTCTGTAACCTTTCTCCACTTTACAGATTCTTCTTTATCTTTTTGAGTTTTATAACCCGTTTTATTTTGATTTATGGATTCAGCTTCCAGCAACCAATCGGTTATTTCTTGCCAGCTTTTGTCTCTAACTTGATTGACGGGATTATTTCTATAAGCATAAATAAGATACGACCCAGACAATATCAATACTAAAAGAATTAGAGCAACTATTTTGATTTCCTTAAGTTTAGTGTTGTCGAAGATATTTATCATTTGCCTTATTTAGGAGTAACTTAATATACATTATACACGCTCCGTGTGTCGCCCAACAGTGTACAAAACAATATCATGGGCGTATGTTATCAAAAAATGAAGTACTCAAAAGGTTCGGCAAAAACATAAAAGAAGCTAGAAACGAAACTGGTATGGCTCAAGACGAATTGGCAGCAAAGTCGAAAATTCATAGAACTTATATGGGAAGAATCGAACGCGGTGAAAGTAATCCCCCACTTTGGACAATTTACAAAATCGCTACGGCACTAAAGAAGAAAATTCCAGAATTGTTTTCAGAAAGATAAGGCAAACCCTCGACGTCGAGACAATTACTTTACTGAGTCGACTCGTAAGATAACTTTATTAATTTAAATAGATAGTCAGTATCGATATCCTCCGCCATTTTTACCATGCCACAAAAACCCCAAAGATTCTTGGTCACATCTTTTACTATTTTTTTAGAATCGGCAAGATAAGTCGCATCTCTTAATAAGACATAAACATAAGATTGGTGAAACTCAAACCGCACAAAACTTTTAGTGGTTTTGTATGTGATTCCTGTTTTTTGATTTACTTTCTCCTCAATATCGGGAAGATTTAGAATTTGTTGTCTTAGTACATCAAACTTTTTTTGGATTTCTTTGGAGGTTTGATTTAGGTGGTAATCAAGGTTATATTCACCTTTTTCTAAAACTTGTTTGGGTTTATTAACGTGTCTGTATTCTTTGGGGGTGTACACCGCTTCGAGGTGAAGAATATCAGGTTCATAGTAACTATAGGCAATTAATTCGACATTCTTCTCCTGATCAACAGCGCCAACGATGTATTTACCAAACCCTCTGGCAATTAAAATTACTCTTGGCTGTTCCCAATTTACTTTAATATTCTTACCTAGTATTTTTTCTACCAAAAGCTCA
>CAZXAY010000062.1:0-4893 GCA_964638435.1 uncultured Candidatus Saccharibacteria bacterium
ACCTCGGAGGTGATTTAAAAAGCTCTCACTTTGTTCGAACCATATGAAAAATCTCCGCCTAAGCAGAGATTTTTCTTAATTCATTAGTTTTAAGTTTTTCGTTTTAAGTTTTAAGTTATTTTAATAATCCATCCCCCCCATTGGCATACCGCCCATTCCGCCTGGCATTGGAGGCATTCCTGCTGGTGAAGTTTTTTCTGGCATATCAGTTATAGCTACTTCTGTAGTAAGTACCATAGCAGCAGCACTGGCAGCGTTTTCTAAAGCAGCACGCGTTACTTTAACCGGGTCTATAATTCCAGCTTCCAGCATATTTACATATTCATCTTTGGCCGCGTCATATCCAATACCCTTTTCCTTACGTCTAATATTTTCGATAACAACAGATCCGTCTTGACCAGCGTTTTGAGCAATTTGTCTTAGAGGTTCTTCCAAAGCGCGACGTAAAATATTTAGACCAACTTTTTCGTCCCCTGTAGCTTTAACATTATCAAGCGATTTAATAACATCAACTAGTGCTACCCCTCCGCCAGAGACTATTCCTTCGGCAAGTGCGGCTTTGGTAGCATTTACTGCATCTTCTATCTTAAGTTTTAGATAATTTAGTTCTGACTCAGCTGCGGCACCAACTTTAATTAACCCAACTCCACCAGCTAGTTTTGCTAATCTTTCTTGCAACTTTTCTTTATCAAAGTCTGATGTTGATTTTTCGATCTGCTTACGCAAACTATCAACTCTGGCTTTAACATCTTTATCAGTTTTTGGCTTACCCTCAACTATAGTAGTTTTATCTTTTGTAGCAATAACCTTGCGAGCGTTACCTAATACATTTAGATCTATTTCTTCCAGCTTCATCCCCAAATCTTCGGTGATAACCGTAGCGCCAGTTAATACGGCAATATCTTGCAACATTTCTTTACGTCTATCACCAAATCCAGGGGCCTTAACAGCAAGAGTATTAAAAATACCACGAAGTTTATTAACTACCAATGTGGCAAGAGCTGTACCATCAACATCTTCGGCAATAATTACTAAATTCTTTTTGCCAGCTTGAGCAAGTTTTTCTAGTAGTGGCACAATTTCTTCAACTGCTGATATTTTTTTATCAGTCAGTAGTATCATTGGTTCATCAAGCGCAGCTTCCATCCTCTCAGTGTTAGTCATAAGATAGGCTGATACATATCCCTCGTCAAATTGCATACCAGAAACGATTTCTTTAGAAAGACCCATGCTTTGAGATTCTTCAACCGTTACTACTCCCTCACGTCCAACCATATCAATAATCTCGGCTATTAAATTACCAATTTCCACGCTCTCGGCACTAATAGAGGCAACCTGAGCAATTTCCTCTTTACCGGCTACTTCTTTAGCTGATTTTTTAAGAGCTTCTACTGCAGCTGTAACCCCTTTTTCTATACCACGACGGATATCCATTGGATTAGCGCCAGCTGTAACATTGCGCAATCCCTCGTTAATCATAATTTGGGCTAGCAGTGTAGCAGTAGTTGTCCCATCACCAGCTGAATCGTTGGTTTTAGTCGCAACTTCTTTAATAAGTTGGGCGCCAAGGTTAGCAAATTTATCCTCAAGTTCAATCTCTTTAGCAATAGTCACACCATCGTTAGTAATAGTTGGCGCGCCATAACCTTTATCCAAAAGTACATTGCGACCTTTAGGTCCTAGAGTTACTTTAACAGTATTAGCTAAAATATTTACACCTTCTTTAATCTTTGTTCTTGCATCATCAGAAAATTTGATTTGTTTACTCATAACATCTCCATTGAGTTAATCTCCACTAATCTATTGACACAAATTTCACGAATAATTTTAGTGATATTAGTGAAATAAAAATTGGTGGAGTTAAATACATTATTCAATTATCGCTAATATATCCGACTCTTGTAAAATTTTTAGTTCCTTACCTTCAACCTTAATCTCGTCCCCTCCATATTTACTAAACATTACTTTGTCGCCTACTTTGACTTCTAACGGCACTAATTTGTCACCAACCATTTTACCAGTTCCTACGGCAACAATTTTACCTTCTTGAGGTTTTTCTTTGGCAGTATCAGGAATTATAATTCCTGAAGCAGTTTTACTCTCAGCAGCGATTGGTTCAACCAGAACACGATCACCAAGTGGTCTAATTTTCATAATAACCTCCGGTTATATTCCTACTAAATACGAAATTAACGAAATACTAAATTTATTTATACTAAAATTTTGTATCTTTTTCGTATTTCGTTGTATTAGTATTTCGTAGGACAATTAATTAGGGAGTAATAACAAGGGGGATATTATTACTCCCGTACCTTAAATTAACAAGAAAACATGTTTTTGTCAAGATTTCGGGTTAATTATTTTAATTTAATAAATATCTTATCTCTAAAAAATTCACTAAAGCTTCTTGAATAAAGGCAGCCTAAGATTCTGCAATATTTTTGACAATTCTTAATCTCTTTTCTTCCATCTATCGCTTTATTTTTTAAAATTTCTCTAAGAGTATTATTCTTTAGATTACCAACTTTTTTATGTTTGAAACAAAAACTAACATCACCATTGGGAGAGATGATTAAATTTCTTTGGCCAGCAAAGCATCTTTGGCTTAAAGCACTTTTTGGGTTTAGATAATATCTTTTTATGGCTTGCAAGTGAGATAAAGTATTTTTTATTTTACTGGCATTTTTGTCCAGATCATTAAACAATTTTATAACTTCTTTTTTGTCTGGCCAAAGGTTATTTGGTAAAACAGTTTTTTTAATATTTTTGCTTTCCGGCGAATAAACAATCTCATCAAGGGGTTGCAAGATTATCGAAATATTATCAAATTGTAATAAATATTCAATTAATTTTGGTATATCAGAAATGTTTTTTGAGGTTATTAATATACCAATTTCTAATTTGATTCTGCTTGTACTAATTAGTTGGATCGCTTTAATAGCGTTAGCATAGGCAATGCTAGTACCTCTAAGCTGGTTATGAATATTTTCGTCTAAGCTATATAAAGATATTTTTATACAATTTAGATTTAGTTTTTCAAATTCCTCAATAGTTGTTTTATCAATTAAAGACCCGTTAGAATTGATGGTTACTTTGAAAAAATGTTCTTTTAAATTTTTTATCAGGTAAAACAAAAGATCTTTCTTAATTAATGGCTCGCCTCCGCTAATTTCTACAAAAGTATTTTTTGGTAATGTTATATTTAGATCCTTTACTACCTGCAACCATTCTTTTTTTGATAATTCATTATCATCACCAAATTGCCAAGAATTGCACATCTGACACTTAAAGTTACATTTATAGGTCAAAATGATACTCAAATATTCTGGTGGTAAATAATACCGACCGGTTAAATAACTGGCCTCTGTTAACAATTTTTTACTTACTTTCCCCATAAATGGTACTTCCTACTTACTTTGGTATAATAATAAAATTCTTGGTCCGAGATCATTAATACAGAATCTTTTTGATGAAAAAAAGAATTATGTTTTATTCTCCAGACCTGCCAGGCTCGACAAACATTTTCGATAAAATCTCCAAACCAATTGAATAATATTTTTTCAAATAATCTTTTTACCAATTGATTTTGAGATTTAATTGATTCAATTATTCCACAATTTTTATAATATTTATTCATCCACTGATTTTTTTTGATAAATTCTTGATATGTATTATTTGTAGAATATAAAACAATTAAATGTGAATATTGATAGGCGTTATAATCATCTTGACGATTAAGTAAATATTTTTCATTAGTTAATAAATGATTAAGGCATATTTTACCGCGATGACTGTTTTTTTTAGCTCTTAATAAACCTAAATCTAATATCAAAGTAATGAGTAGTCGAGTAAGCCACAATCTATTTTGTTGGGTAATAATAAAAAAATCTATATCAGAATTTTTGGTAATTTTGCCACTTGCTAATGATCCATTTATTGCGATCATTCTAGTAAATGGAATGCAACTTAAAACTAAAGCTACCCGGACAGCTTTCTTGTGATAAATAGTAAATAAATTGCTAGTCATAGTTTTCTAAGTCTATTATTTAGAATGATATGGGTGGATTCTTATCTCATTATTATTGGCAATAACAGTGGAATTTTCTTGATTTAAAGTTGGTTCTACCTTGGCAATTTTTTTGAGCATTAATTTTCCTGAATATTTTTCTAACCAGTTACCAAAAGACCCATAGAGTATAGCTTCTAAAACGTATCGAAAAAAGTTAAGCGAATTACTTCTAACAATATTTAAGGCACAAACTGGTTTAGCTGCTCCGAAGTTTTCCATCCAACTATTAGCTATTAAGAATTTGCAATAATAATCTTTTTCGTCAAAAATTGGGACCATGTGAGAATATTGGTTAGCCAAATAAGCATTTTGAGGATTTATTATTAGATACTTATCTGTTACATAACGGTTAGGACATACCTTGCCAGCACGATTGATATTATTACTTCTTAGCTGTCCTGTCATTTTTAATATCAATCGAGATATAGCGAAACAAATCCAAATTCGTTTGTTTTTTGAGATAATAAAAACATCGATATCAGAATTTTCTCTAACATTTCCAAAAGACATAGAACCACAAATTCCGATAAACCGAATAAAAGGCGTAATTTGCAGTAACCATGAGATTAGATTAGTTTTACGCCACCTTTTGTCTATTAATTTTTTATCCATTAGTATAAATCATAACAGAAAGCACTCTATTTGAAAAGAGTAATTTTGAAAATATTATTTTTTGACATTAAAGTATATTAATTATAGAATGGTATTAGGAATAAATTTTCGAGATTTTTAATAATAATGTTAAGACTTACGCGTTTGATGTCATTCTGAGGGTTCATCCCGAAGAATCTCATCGAGATCCTTCACTGTTGTTCAGGATGACA
>CAZXAY010000063.1:0-4881 GCA_964638435.1 uncultured Candidatus Saccharibacteria bacterium
TGCCTGCTTTGCAAGTTTAATAGTTTTAAATGTTTCTGTTAAAGTCCCAATTTGATCTGGTTTAATAATAATGCCATTAGCTGCTTTACGATCAATACCCATCTGCAATCTTTGACTATTAGTAGTGAACAAATCATCACCAATTATTTTTACCTGGCTACCTAGTGTTTGAGTTATTAACTCCCAATTTGCCCAATCATCTTCTGATAAACCATCCTCAATTAGCACAACTGGGTATTTAGTTGAGATTTTTTTGTAATAATCTATTGGTGACAAAGGGTAAGTAATAGGGGATAGATCGGGAATAGAAGAAGCAGCCACATCAATGCCTATTCCCATATCTTGCTTAGGCACATACCCCGCATTTGTAATAGCCATCTTTAATAATTCTAAAGCTTCTTCATTAGAATTTAATCTAGGAGCAAATCCTCCTTCATCACCAACACTAGTAGATAACCCCATCTTTTTAATAATTGCTTTTAACTCTTTAAAAACCTTATCTCCCTCGAATACTCGCTCATGGATAGTTTTTTGTCCCATAGGAATTATCATAAATTCTTGGAATGGTAAGTTATTATCAGCGTGTTTACCACCATTAATAATATTAAACATAGGTATGGGCATCCGAAAATTATTTTCACTAACTCCATAGATTCTAGCAATATATTTGTAAAGGGGTATTTTTTCACTCTTAGCAGCTGCTTCACACACTGCTAATGAAATTGCTAAAATAGTATTACCACCTAATTTTGATTTATTTGCTGTACCATCTGAGTTAATCATTAACAAATCAATTTTTTCTTGGTCTGTTATTTCTTGACCTACTAAAGCAACTTCAAGATTACCGATATTAGCAATAACTTGATCAATATCAGTTAATTTAAATGCTTCATACCTTCCAGTAGATGCACCCGATGGAATCGAAGCTCGTCCCATTGTACCGTCATCTGAATAAACATCAACTTCAATAGTATAATCACCACGTGAATCGAGTATTTTACGCCCTTTAATTTGAGTAATTTTTGCCATGTTCCCTCCGCTGTCGCCACGGCGACAAGTCCGCCGAAAAGCGTAATGATCGTACACTACGTAGTAGGTTGATCAGTAAGCTTATAGACGGGCATTACATTATTAATTGTGATTATTTATTTTCAGCTAAAAAGTTTTTTAAATATGTAACCATTTCGTAAGGCATAGGGTCAGTTTGCTCAAGCATCGCCATATATAATGAAACATAATCTACAAAATGTAAATAGTGTAGAATTTCAGACAATTCTGAGCCTTTAACTTCTAAATTAACAACCTCAAACATTAAACCTTTACGTTTTAAAACATTTTGAACTGCTTGAAATCTTAAGATATTCCGAGGATAATCAAACTTTGACTGAATAAATATTGTTAATATTTTATCTTTAATTCTATCAGGGAAGTCCAAACCCTGCAAAAAATTATGACACATTTCTGGCATTTCTTCCCAAGCTGCAAAAGATTTTGCATTTTCATTAATTTGATTTTTAAATCTAACTGCAATAGGGGAAACAATACCACTTCCAACAATAATACATAATTTGCCTTTGAGATTTTCTGCCAGCTTTTTTGCCTCATTTTGCCCAGTCGGCATTGTAATTTCTATTCTTTGCTGAAAAATTTTTAAGTTATTGAGTATCTCATTAATCTCATCATCTCTAACATCAATAAATTTTAATTTACTTAAAAAATATATAATTGGCATCAATAAAAATATAATTGCCGCCCTTGCTGGCAAACTATAGTTGATTTTAAAATGTGGTACATTATATTTCCTGGCTAATGATTCAATTTCTCCTCCGGCAGAGACTGCCAATAGTTTTGCTCCGCGAACTCCAGCTTCGCTAAATGCTGCAATGGTTTCTTCAGTTCCACCAGAAAAACTTATTGCAATTACTAAGGTACTGCTATTTACGTACGCGGGTAATACATAATCTTTAACAATTTCTATTGGTACTTTTATATTTTTTTGTGTGTAATATTTTATAATATTACCTACATTACCGCTACCACCCATTCCTAAAATTACGATATTTTTAGCATTAATATAATGTGTAGGAATAGAAATTTGCTTTAGCTCATTCCAAGAATTTTCTATATGGTTTGGTAAATCATGAATATATTTATTCATTCCCTGGGGATCAAACTTTTCGTAAATTGTTTCGTTATCCAATACACCCATAACACCTCCGAACTAAAGTTTAACTTCTTTGCGCAAAGTAAAACTGATATTTTTTGATCTTTCAACTTGTGGTTGATCAAATGGATTAACATCGCGAAGTACAGCAGAATAAAATGTTACAAATTGCCAAAAAACAAGTAATTCACCAACAGAAAATGGTGTTATTTTATCTAATTCTATGTGAGCTAACGGAATTTTTTCTTCTTCAGCATTTTTCATAGTTCCTTGTGCTTCAAATTTTAGTGATTCGTTTAAATCACGACCATCTAATATATCTAGTTTACCATCTCTAAGGGCAACATCTTGGCAATTTTTTGGCAGATTAATTTTAGCTGATTGGTGGCTATCGCGAACTGTCATAAAAACTCCAATCATATTTTTTGGTCCTCCAAAAAAACGTTGATTACTGTGGTGTTGACTTTCTGGTGCTGTTACTGCTAAGATTGTTTGGCCTTTTCCATTCTTGG
The DNA here is from genome assembly GCA_964638435.1 of uncultured Candidatus Saccharibacteria bacterium. Lineage (GTDB taxonomy): Bacteria > Patescibacteriota > UBA1384 > JAMDBS01 > CAZXAY01 > CAZXAY01. The sequence goes on from CAZXAY010000063.1 coordinate 2,677, forward strand.
CAACACTCTCATGAATAAGTTGAGTAATAAGATGGCTAAATCCTTCTAAAAAATGGGAATAAATGGGCATAAAAATATCAACATTGCCATTCACTTCTTGATCGTATAAAAATTTAGCAAGTTTTATTGCATCATTATTATCTTTTTGATAATTTTGTAGTGCATTTTTTGCGCCCTCTTCAATCTCTGCAATATCTAAATCCAATAAAAATGCTGGCCCATATCCAACTGCACTCCTACCACTAAATCTGCCTCCAACTTGTGGATGCTCAATCACAGACCACCCCATTTTATTAGAAAGTTCAAAAAGAGTACCTTTTTTTGAGGTGATAATTACCTTTTTATATTCATTAAAGAAAAATAGTGATTCTAATGCTCCAACATTATCACCAGATTTTGATATCATTATTACCAAAGTATCTTTAATCGGATTTTTTGACTTTACTTGATATAGATAATCAGGTTCCATACTTGTAACAATTGTTGCTGACTTATTTATTGAAGCACTCCTAAGTGCTGTCCAAAATGAATCAAAACTAGTGTTCGATCCACCATTACCAATTATTATATAATTTTTATAATTTTTATAAGGACTAAAATCCTTTATTATCTCCTTAATATTCGGAGATAAATTTATAAAAGGAGTTTCTCCCTTAAACTCAGGGGTTTTTGCCTCAGATAAATTATAGTTATAAAATTTTAGATTAATCATTTTGTATATACTCCTTAAGCTCTACCGTAGCTGTCTTCAACTCTAACAATATCATTTTCGTCAAAGTTACCAAAAGAAATTTCCATAACAAACCCTGATTCTTCACCACTCCCAATTAAACGATGATTTTGTTCTTTACCAATAAAAACTTCCTCAAACTTACTAACCTTGAATGTTTTGTCACCTACTGTTACCGAAGAGTTATTATCTAATGGAACCCATAATTCCTCTCGGTTATGGTGATATTGCAAACTATTCATCTGGCCAGATTTTACTTCTAAAATTTTTACAGTTGATAATTGGTTATGGGTAAATTGACTAAAACCACCCCATGGTCTTGACTCTTTATAGGTTTTACGTTCTACCTTTTCCATATTTCCTCCATGATAATTTTATTATATATACAAATTAACTCATTAATTAAATTGTATCAAAACTATCAACTTAAACAAGTGGATAAAAATATATTTATTAGACTTATTACGAAATAACATTTTTACTACAAACTAATAATTTTGGTTAAAAAATAATTCATAGTTCGTCAGCGTAACTCTGTTACAACTTCCTCGCTCTTCATTATTTTCACTCAAAATTCTTAGCTTTCGCTACAAAAATTATTACGTAACAAGTCTATTATATAAACCTAACATACTATTATTTATCATTTGGGTGATAAAATATACTCCCAATGATCCAAGATATAATTGAATATAATATACCAGCCCAAAAAGCATTAGAAAAGGCTGAATGTGCTTTGGGAATGAAAATTAATCATATTCGAAAGAAAACTTTAGTAGACGGATGCCTATCAGATACGATAAGCAGAGGGGACTAATAAAGTTTGTCCTGACAGGCTCAGGATGGTGAGCAAAGTCGAACCACAGCCAAATGTGGTAATTTTCAACCAAAATGATGTTTGGCGACAGACCCATTAATGTTGCTAAAATCCATATTTTTATTTTTTTCTATTAAAAGCCAAATCAACATGATAAAAAGAGAACTGTCCCCTTACTCTTACATTCGCCCGCAAAATAAAAGCCACCAGCCCTCAGGCTGGTGGTAGTTTACTTGTTGTTTGGTTTAGTATTTTTAAGCATCAGATGAACCTGAGTTATTGTATTTTTCCCACATTTCTCTTGATTTCTCTCTCTGATCATCTTCATCTTCTTGTGTCAGGGGTGGTGAGTCACTACATGCTGCTATAGTTCCAGCTCCCAGTAATCCGTAAATCCCGGCAATAATTAATCCTTCTATTATCATATCAGTACCTCCTTTCACATAATATTTTATTTAATCAACTTTGCTTTGTTGATCTATAATTTCAACAAAGCTAGTTTGGTGTCGAGTTGGTGTTTAAGATCATTAATGAGTTTGTCTTTTTCTTCAGTTGATCTTTCCAACATAAAGAAGTTAAAGAAAAATTTTGATAATAATATTATTAATTCTCTAGCGATTTCAATTTTTTGAAGGGTTTTTTTATCATTGTTATTATT
>CAZXAY010000064.1:0-4855 GCA_964638435.1 uncultured Candidatus Saccharibacteria bacterium
GTGCCGGATATAAATTGATTATAATATCGCGCCCTCCCCGGTGGAGCTTGCTCCCGGGGTTATGCTTGTAGGAAGAAAATCACTCGTCTATGCCAATGAGTTTAAGTATTTGAACTTATTGGCAACGAGTGATTTTTTAATTTCTTCTACCAGAGAGTTCCGAAGGAAATTTATATTTTAAGTTGAAATAAAGCAATTATGGTGATATTCTTACTATATCTAAATCTAATATCAATAAGATGATTGAGCTATGTTTGATATCAAAATTCTTTTTCATAAAAAAACGTTGATCGTATTGTCTCTTCTAGCTCTAACAATATTTATAGTGCTATTGTTTTTATTGTTCAATATAAAAACTAAAAATAATAAAGATTTAAATTTACCAGTAACCAAAAATATTCAATCAACATCAAGTGCAGAAATTATAACATCGAGCACACTACAAGATTTGGGTGGTGACTATTCAAAAAGCAATGATTCTGTATATTACAGGGGTACAAAAATTGATGCCGATTTTAATACTTTTTATTTTATCACTAGCAACGTCACAAAATCTTACGATATTTTTAATGTTGCCGCTGATAAAAATAGTGTATTTGTAAATGGCTCTATAGAATTTAAAAACCTAGACGCCCCTTCTTTTGAATGGGTAAATACTAATTATGTAAAAGATAAGTTTGGTGTATATATTAATTCATTATCTACTGATTTAAAAAAGATTGTCGAAGCCGATCCTGCGACATTTGTGGATGCTAGACCAAGTCCAATAACAGTTTTGGACGCTGAAGATAAAAATTATTTATATTTTAGTGGAGAAATAATTATGAAGAAAGAGGCTGGGATGAAGTATCTTGATTATTTTTATTCAAAGAATAACGTCAGTGTTTTTTATAAGAATAAAATTATTATCGGGGCTGATCTAAGTACGTTTAAATCTATCGGCGCTGATGGTGTTTATGTTATGGATGCAATTGAGAGGGGATATGCAAAAGACAAAAAACATGTGTATATGAATGGCAAAGTGATAATAGGGGCTGATCCAGCGACTTTTGTTTCAACTGATCGAGTTAATTATTGGAAGGACAAAAATAACCAGTATTTGTTTGGTGAAAAAATTAAAAATGATTTTGTTTCTTGTGCCACAAGCACCGTATTGACCGCTGAGGAAAGAAATTTCTGGTCTAAAAAATTAAGTATTAATATAGAAAAATCTAAATTTGAATTTTGTAATCTTTCAGACGGTTCAAAACTGGTCGGTTATCAAAAAGTTTTTTCCACAAGCACTGAATCTCCACAAATTAAATTATTTGATTGGTTTGATAAAAATAACAAGTTGATCAATAATGAGCCGGCGAAGCTCGATTGTTGGTCTAGTGGCCCAAGTCAAATTCGTGGGTCAGTTTTGGATCAATCTATTGATACTTTGGATAATCAGAAAGTTAAAGTCGATTGTGCCTTGTGGGATGCCTGTAGTGGTAAGACCATATATTTGCTGGATCTAATTAAGATGAGAGTTTCTCCGAAAGAGGCCGTTACTTCTACCAGTGAATATTATGATTGTGGCTATCGCGGTTAGGTGGTTGTAAGTAAATTTAAAAATCTTTAAAAAATATTCTTAGCTTTAGTATCTTTAAAGTATTTAAGTAAATTGACTAGTTGATTGTCTGGCGGGTGAAAAATTCCTTTTTTGCCTTTTAATAATTGAATTTCAACTATGGCAGTAACCGCCCTCATTTTCATTAAAAGTGGTAAAAAATCTTTTTCTAACTTCAACAGCTTGAATTGTTTCTGGTAACCTCGTAAAAAAGATTTAATAAAAATTGATGGTTGTTTTACGGTAAAACAAATGTGAGCTAACGATATAGCAATATCAGCGATATACCAAGAATTAATTGCGTCCCCAAAATCTACAATACTAATTTTACCGTCTTTTGCTACTAGTATGTTACGGCCTTGAAAATCATTATGGATAGACCCCTTTCTTAATTTAGCCAACTTGATTTTATTTGATTTCCATTCAGTTATTACCTCGTCTATTAGATCAGAAATCCAAGAAGGAATAATATTTTTTATTTTATGATAATCTTTAACTACAATATTAAATTGTGCCAAATCCCATTGGTATCTTTTCCATTTTTTTCCTATAAAATTACTTCTATGTGATAACTTATGAATACTTCCCAAAATAAAACCAATATCTGTAACAACACTGCGATTGATTTTTATATTTCGAAGCTGTTCTCCGCCCAAAAATTCTTGCAAAATACCGTAAGTTTTATCTATCTTGAAATAAGAGGTTTTGCTATTAGTTTGAATCACTTTTGCCACTGGCAATCCATACTTAAAACATTTAGATAGAAAATCCAATTGAAATTTTATGCTTGGTAATTTGTCAAAGCCGTATATTTTAATAAAATAATTCGCGCTTGCAGTTGTAATTTTATAATTTTTATCGTAAAAACCATTAAGTGGAGTTAGTGTTTTAACTAAAATACCGTAATTTTTTTTCAAAAGAGATTTTAATTTTTCTTCATTTATCTTCATATTTTCTAAAATATTTCAAAACTATATATAGTATACACCAGCAGTTAATTATTTCAATAATGAATATTGTGTTAAGTAAACTATCGTGATAGTATTATTGATACATGTTAACTATCTAATAATATGATGAAGTTGTTGAGTATTTAAAATCAAACAATTTTTCATTTTAATGATTGGTTATCATGTTTTAATAATTCTTTAACAACGGTTTTTAATTAAAAATTTTCAACCACATTCTGTCAAACGATAGTATTTAAAGTATGCGAACTAAAAAAGAAACTGATCTAAAAAAAATCACCTCAGATTTCCTTCGTAAAGATGGAATTTTTAAGTTGTATAGTCGTAATTCCAGTGTACAGATTGCGGAAAATTTTGCATATTTTTGTATGCTTGAATTAAAGAAATTTCGTAATTTGAATTTTCAACAATTGATGTTAGGTAGAGACGAATTTATGGATGTCTACTGTCGTCAAGACGAATTTGTAGTAGTGGAAAATACTATTGAAAAAAAATTAAATAAATCAAAAAGTATAAAAGATTTTTTTGAAAATGATGGATTGCCTATTTTTACTCGATATACCAGTATCACAAATCAGTTACACAATAAGTATCTTAAACACAAAACAAATAGCAATGTTGAATTGTTAAAAGATTATAATAAATTTGCACAAATTAACGCAGAATTTATAGCTTTTAATTTTTTTATATATCTAGCTGATCCAGTTATAGATAGATTATTGAGAAAATTGTTAGCAATATATTTAAACTCAACAAACCAAACGGATAAAATACAAAATTATCTAGTTTGTGTTTCATCTCCACTATTAAAACCTGCCGTGGTATTGGAACGTTCTGCCCTGCTTAAAATTATTGCAAGTAATAAATCAAAAAATAAGGATGCTCTCCATGCTCATGTAGAGAAGTTTAAATGGTTTCCGTGTTATAACCCATCGGATGATCCGTATGATTTGGAGCATTATTTAAATGAGGCTAAATTGCACACCACTGTTTCCGCTAAAAATGAACTAAAAAATATTATCACGGAACAAAAAAAACATACTTCAGAATTTAAAAAATTGTTACGCAATATAAAAAATAATGATCTTAAGAAGCTTATAAATATTACAAATAAGATATGTTACTATCGAGAGTATCGCAATGATTTGCGTCGTCAGGGTTTGTGTAATGTGCGCATTCTTTATGATGCTATTGGTAGTAAACTAAATCTTACAGTAAAGGAAGTGTGTTATTTAACAAATTCTGAAATTCAACAATCGTTACGAAGCGGTATTTGTTCAGTATCAAAGCAACAGATTAGAGGACGGTTTAAACACTATCTAATTTTTGCTGACATAAATAATAATATTTTTGATGATAATAAAGAACTAATTCAAAATACTAACAAAGTTATTAATAATAAAATTGCAAGTAATAAAATATTAACAGGAACAATTGCGGTAAAGGGAATAGTAAAAGGGGTAGTAAGAGTTGTTTCTTCAATAAAAGTACTTCATAGTTTTAAAGCAGGTGAAATTCTAGTGGCTTCAATGACTGCTCCAGAATATGTGCCCGCCATGAAGAAGGCAGCCGCTGTGATAACTGATGAGGGTGGGATTACTTGCCACGCTGCAATCATATCTCGTGAATTAGGTATTCCGTGTATAGTCGGAACCAAATTTGCGACCAAGATTCTTAAAGATGGAGATTTGGTAGAAGTTAATTCAGAGAACGGTACTGTTAAGAAATTGTAGATTATTAGGTATTTAATCTTTTTATTAAATCACTTAGCTGAATAATTTCATTTTCCAAAATCACGAGAAAAATAGGGCTTAAATTGCTAATTTTAATAAATTAGTAGAGTAATTATAAAAAATACACCAAATTAATTGGTGTATTTTTATTTTAAGCGCTTATATCACTCGTACAATCTGAGTTTAAATTGAGCTTTATTACCTTGACTTTTCAATATAAAACCCCTAATATTTCATCACTATCTCGTCGTGAGGTGGTTTGGAAAAAAGACAATGACGAAGCGCAATGCATCGACGCCGATCAGTAAGGAAGGGCGTGAATATCATCTGCACACCAAGCAGGGTGATATCGCAGCCAATTGCCTGTTGGTCGGAGATCCTGGTCGAGCGGAAATGATCGCCGAGAAGTTTCTCAAGAACGCTGTTCGTGTCGGAGACGGACATCGTGCCTTCAACATCTATACGGGAGAATACAAGAAGTTTCGTGTTTCCGTCATCCCCACTCACATGGGGTGTCCTTCGACGGGAATTGTTCTTCCCGAAGCAGTGCGTTCAGGCGC
>CAZXAY010000065.1:0-1515 GCA_964638435.1 uncultured Candidatus Saccharibacteria bacterium
GGCGACAGCCCTTTTTCTTATCTAAAATCCTATTACAAGGAATCACAATCCTTGGAATTTGACAATTTTGAGGATTTTACGTTATAAAATCTAAATAATTTTTCGGCGTGATTACTTCATATGTAGAGTTGGAATAATTTTTTTGCCAATCTGATGGTAAAATTATTTTTTTATCTAGTTCACTCCACTTAAATTCATAAGTAAATAGTTTCCCATCTCTTTCTTCAACTAAATCAATTTCCTGCCCACTATGAGTTCGCCAATAATAATTATTACAATAAATATTTTTATAGGCTCGTTTTTTCATTCTCTCAATAACTAGAAAATTTTCCCATAACGCGCCATGATCATTACGTAAATCTAGTGGATTAAATTGAGAAATTATAGCATTTCTAATACCATTATCCCAAAAATAATATTTATTTTTTTTGACTATTTCTTTTCTTAAATTTCTACTAAATCCTCCTAACCTTAAAATGATAAAATTCTTTTCTAGTAAATCTAAATATCGTTCCACAGTTCTAACATTAATTTTTAGTTGAGTGGCCAACTCTGTTAATGAAACTAAATTACCCACTTGAAAAGCTAATAATTTTAGTAAATCAAATAAAACTTTTGACCCTTTGACATTATCAAATGCTAAAATATCTTTGAGTAAATAGGAATTAATAATTTCATTAAGGTAACTAATCTTCTCGTTTTTATTATTAGCCGTAATAACTTGTGGATAAGAACCAAAAATTAGATATTCCTCTAAGTGTTCTTTAAGCTCAAAACGATTGTATTTATCCAATAATTCTATTTGTGCTATAGAGTAAAGAGTTAGGGTAATTTTTCTACCGGTTAACGGCTCGCCGATTTGATTAGATAATTCGAAGGAGGACGAACCAGTAGTGATAACTTTTGTGTTAGGCGATTGATCAACGATAATTTTTAAACCCATACTAATATTAGAAATATGTTGGGCTTCATCAATAACTATAAGTTCGTACCCTCTTATATAATTTAATATTTGATCAAAATCTTGAGAACTAAGAATTTGCTGGGTACGCATGTTGTCACCTGAATCAAGTTTATATTTTAGATCTGTTTTATCAAGAAAGTTTTCGAGTAGTGTGGTTTTGCCTATTCTTCTTGGACCATAAATAACTAGCACCCTTTGTGCTTTTAAATACTTCTCTAAATTTTGATAATATCTTGTAATCATCATAATAATATTATAACTAAGCTACACGTTTTTGTCAAGTTTTGTGTATTAGTGATACATAAAATTATACGATTTTGAGCATTATCACAAACATTGTTTACTTACTACTCCACCACTTTATTTCTCTAATACTCTAAACGCTCATTTACTTTAATACTTGTTCTCTCTATTCTGCTCTGACTTTTTACTTAAAAATATAGTATACATTTAGGTTATGGCACTAACCAGCTCCTCAATTTTATATCGGGGTGAATAGACAACCCCGACAATAAGTTGGAGTGAGTACACATCCGAACCATAAAGGGCTG
>CAZXAY010000065.1:1538-3244 GCA_964638435.1 uncultured Candidatus Saccharibacteria bacterium
GCGACAGCCCTTTTCATACCCAAAATTATTTATCAATTTTAATCAAATCCCTTTTTCCAATTTTCTTAAAACCATACCTTTTTTACCTTACATTTTTATCCTATTTTATCCTGATATATTCATACTCATATACTAGTATGTGATAATATTTGCACAGAAAAAATAATTTATTATGAGCTTTTTCCTATAAATTTGTTTATCGGTAAAACTATTCTGAGTACACTATCTTCCCAGTTTTTCTGGCGATATCCCATAAAGCTGGGGTTTTATCTTCCTCATCAGGAATTTCTTCCGGAGTATAGCCGAATGCTTCTATAGACTCTGACAGATTTGCCGTAGCTTTAGACAATAAAATTAATCTTTTAAGTTGACTATATTTTTTAAAATCTGGGGAAACCACAATCAAATCTAAGTCACTCCATTTATTTGGATTACCTTTAGCATAAGAACCATAAAGAACAATTTTAATAGGTCTAATGCCTTTTTTTTGAAGATTAAATACATATTTTTGAACTAATTTATTTATTTGAGCTGTTGAATTAACCATTTAAATATCTCCTGGGTATTTTTATATACATTTGAAACAAATTTTTCGTCACATTCTTTTTTAATTTTATTTAATTCTTCTGGATATTTTGTACTAATGTAGAGTGGATCAAGAGTTAAAATCCATTCTATCTGTTTTGAGGAAAGTTTAATTTTAGCTATCTCTGATAATTTTTTCAGTTTATGGATATAGGGTGGAAGATCTTCGGATTTTTCTACGATTATTGCTTTAAGTAATTTTTCTATTGATTGATGACAAAAATGCGGACTATAATACCGCCAAGAAGAATCTTTGATTAGTTTTTTGGCTAATCCTAAATCACTTTCAGCAATTTCCAACCAATTTTTCGTTTTATTCTTCCTTCTTACTCCTGATGATATTATAACAAAATTATCATTGGAGTCAATGAAACAATCATTATCCTTGCCATCAGGCCTCGTTAAATGCGGACCCCTTGATATCGCGTCGGGGTAAACAGACCAATCCCGATGCAATAGATCGGGATAACTACACATCCGAACCATACATAAAGGGCTCGCCACACGGCGGGCCCTTTTCACGCCCAAAAATTGATATTGTGCCATTGACATTTTGCTTAATTTATAGTATAATTTCTAGTTATGGCGCCTGGCCAGAACATCAACAATAAAATATTTGGAGGGCCAATATCATGTTCAACGGACGTAATGTACTTATCGGTATCATCGTAATCCTCATCCTGACCATCGCTCACCTGATTGACCTGAAACTCGACAACCAGGGCTCTCAGCCCAAACCCACAGTCTCCAAAGACTATCACTCCATATTTACGAGTAAATATACTCAAGACGAAAAGGACTATTTTAACAATGAGATAAATAGGCATCAATGGGTGGTCCTTTCTCGTATGAGCTCTTACTACTGGTACAAGACGGTCCGCGCATATCGCCAAACTTTTGAGCGAGAATGTAAGGAACACAACGTGCCATTTTTGCAGGCATTCTCCCACGGTTATATGGAGAATTCTGGTGGCATCGACAAAGGCAGCCCTGCGGGATGCGTAGGCATTATGCAACTGAACGTTTATAACGCCAGAGTTGCCGGTCTTGTGGTCAACAGCAAAGTTGACCAGCGCAAAGACCCCTACAAGTGCATCCATGGAGGAGTAGTTTACCTGCGC
>CAZXAY010000065.1:3287-4311 GCA_964638435.1 uncultured Candidatus Saccharibacteria bacterium
GACCTTTACGACAACCGAACGGATCTTGCCTCTGGTGCATACCATAGCGGACAAGGCTACATGGACCACTTTATAAGACTCTATTTGGAGCAGAAAGGCATCCGTCTTACTAACCGCTTTACTGGCGCGACAATGGCCGAGAATCAACGCCGACATAACGCGATGATCGAGGCTATCCGCAAATACGACGTAAAGGTCGTCAGGCTCTGGATGGACCCGGTAGTTGATTGCGCTTGGAAATCTTGCCGCGATGAGAGTCGCTGGTACCTAACAAAGGTAGCGACCTGCGAAAAGATTGTCAGGCTTAAAGCCAGCGATCCCGCAGGGTACATCAACCTGCGACGCAAGTACGTCAATGACCGTTACAGGTGGGAAATGTTCTTTGCCGAAGATCAAACACCACTGGAGCACCTTTGTGACATTCAACAGCTCGCCAAAGTTGGCAAATTGGTCAAAAACCCAAATTGCAAGAGGCTCTGGACCGTCAATGGTGTTGGTGAAAATGATTCACAAAATGCCGAATGGTATCAGTATTGCAAGCCTGCGGTTTTTGGAATCCTTATTGAGCTTGGCAAAGAGCTCAAGAAGATCAACAAAAACTATCAACTGGTGATCACTAGTCTCACAAGGACTGAGGATTACCAGCGAGACCTTCGACGAACCAACAGTAACGCCACTCATGGCGATACCCTGCACAAGTTTGGGCTAGCGATTGACATCTCCAAAATTCAAACCTTTGAGAATGACACTGCAAGCCTCAACCGCTTTGAGCAAGTCCTTAACAAGCTCGAGGCTCAGGGCAAGATATATAAGACCAACGAGGGCTACGGAAAGTATGGATGCTTCCATATCTCCGTAAACCCCTACAACTCCCAGGAGTACGTTAACTCCTACTACCGTCACATTCGAATTGCTAAAACCACCGGCAAGGCATGGACGTGGGTGATTATCCTTGTGATAATCGTTACTGCGTTATTCATATATAGAAAAATTTTAATGAGATAAAAGTCAGACATCAGGGCGC
>CAZXAY010000066.1:0-4044 GCA_964638435.1 uncultured Candidatus Saccharibacteria bacterium
CACCACCGGTACGCTCGCAGCTCCAGGTGGAGTTGGTGCGCGCGGATGGTGGGAAAGTGCCAGTTGAGGTTGTGGGGAGGAATTTGGTGGTGCAGGGGATGGAAGTTATGCGGGTGGAGATGGTGATATTAAAATATCCGATCAGATGATTAAGGTCGCATCCACTTAAAAGATTCGCAATCACAAATATGATTCTAATTAAATGCTTCCCAATTATGTACTTTAGTTAAAAAAAGTAATATCCAACACGCCGCGTTTTAATGTTTTCTTTGTCGATAATTCTGTACCACCTATGCTCGCCTTTTTTCATTTTTTTTTCATACTTTTTGATTAATGCGGTAATTGAATCAATCGCGAGTTCAGATGGCAAACCATCCTTAGTAAAAATACCATCAGTTGGTATCGCGCATCTTTTGATAAGCGAACCAATTTGTCTTGGGTTATTTTTTCCTATCAAAACTACCGACAACATTTGCAGTAAAGGAGTATAAATAAATTTTGCATGGGGATGATACTTGTTGATAAATGAAATAATCATATACCTTGCCTGCTCTTGACAAAGGCTTTCACTGGCGTTAGGGAATGAGTTAACCGGGGGAACATAGATTGTATAATCAATTCTGTTTAAAAAGTCTAGGAGTTTAGGGCTAACTTCGGGGTTACCGCGCCCCTCTATAAAGATGTCTTTAGCATTCTCGGTGAGGTTTTTTTGGTTGTCAATATATTGAGTTACCGGTATAGACTTTCCATCTAATCTAATTTTAGCGCTCTGCTGAAGAGTAGGGGAAAGTATCTGCCATATTTTTTTACTAGCGGCGAAAAACAACACAACGGTGCCAATATCGTGCTGTCGACCGCCAGCAAAAAAACATCCATCAAACATTGGCATTAAAAAATATGAATAAAAATTATCAATAGATTGGAATCTTGAGTCTACTTCATCAAAAAATATTACTGGAGTTTTCGATTGAATACTAGCTGATTGTGCGCGCCAAAAAAACATATTGAGATCATCAATTGAGGTTATAGTAGTCAAGTTACAATATATGTATTCAATCTTTCCCGATCCGATATTTTCCTCTACAGCTTTTGTCATTTCTTTTACAAGGTAGGATTTTCCAGAGCCAGGCATCGCTTCTATGAAAAAATTCAATGGCGATTTCACATGGTCGGAAATACAATACCCTATTATTAAATCAGCAACTTCCAACAATTCGCTCTGAAATATATCGTCGTGGCATATATAATTACCAATTCCAAAAGTGACATCTTTGACGACCATTTTTAATGATTCATTTGTTAACAATTTGATCCTCCCTTTGATGCATTACTTGTCAAATGAATGCGCGTTGTAGAGCGAAATAAGTAAAGCCCTTGATATTGTTGATTGGTTTGCATAATTGGCTGCATTTTTAATGGCATTATCCACAACTTTTGTGGCTAACAAATGAGGATATTTAATAGCAGAAAATATTGGTATTCCGTTATTAATCGACGTAACAAATTCCGCAAATTCAGGAGAATCACGCCATTCTTTCATTTGTTTAACCGCAAGATTGAACTTTCCACCGTTATGCACCAAGGCACTGATAATTTCGAAGGCACTCTCTATAGCGTATGACATGCTCTCTAAGTATGCCTGGATTTTAAATAATTCGCGCTTTGTTGACCATATACCATTTCGCAAATTTATAAAATGATCCTCGTCGATCAAGTCCCTATTTTCTTCGGGAATTAAATCAATTGCTGCTGAGCAAATTCGAAAGCACTTATCAATGTACCTTGTTAGTTCTGCTCGAAGTAGACTGGGGACTTCTAAATAGCTTGAAATAGATAATGGTCCGCTGGCGTAATCTTTCTTTTGTTTGTTGTCTTTGATTGTATGGTATAAAAATACAATAAAGGTTCTGATAATATATTTAATTAAATCAGTCGGCTTCATCTTCCTTCTTACTAAATGAATAAAGTGGTGAGCAAAAAACGTCCAAATATGGTTTGTATAATCATTTTCATCACCTAAATACGTGATTTCGTAATCTAGCATCTCAACCAGTACTTCAGTGATAAACTTATTTCTATCGGTGTCTTTTTTGTCATAAAATGCCGAACTTCCATCTTCTATATACCTAAAAATCTCTTTGGTCACAGGAAAGTTATATTTATCGACTGTGCTTTGCACTATTACGTGTAACGATTCATGGCTTATCGCAGTAAATAAATGTAGGGAGTCTTTAATATGAACCGGCAATATTACACTCAAGAGCGCATGTTCTGGGTAATCTACATCTTCAAAAATTACATGGGGGACATAGTGGTTTATCGCTGCTAATTCGTTGCATATCTTTTCGACGATTAATTGGCATGCCTCACAATATAGGCGCACGTTAATGGGTGGTATATCGAAGGATACGAAATTATAATCCCGAGATGAAGGCATAGTTCCAGTTCTCTGGCGAACAGATTTAATGATCCTGTCAGCTTCTTCCAGGCAAACCATCTGGAGGTAAGTTGGATCAAAATCCATTTTTTTTGAATCATACAACGATAACTTCTTCAAATATTCTGCAGACCGAGATAAGCTTTCCAAGGCAAACTGAACTGCGAGGCCAGTAGCATGTAAGTTGCTGATAGCGTATAGTGCCTGTATAATTATATTACCTATCCTACTTCCTAAATTCTTGACAATTCTGCTACATTCTCTTTTTGATAATTTGAAATCATATTCTTTTGGGGTAGCTACATTAGCGAGATTTCCACTAGGCAAATTTAAAATCTGATCATTGATCCTAACGGTCAAACTTGTAGATGAGATACTAGCCCTGTACTTGTTTCTTACTCGCCTAATGTTTTTTATAAGTGTCGACCATTCTCCCTTTTTAATCGGGAAAACAATCTCATTCAAATCAAAGCTGTAATACGGATTATCACATTCTAATGTTGGTGCAGTTGTATTATTTAGAATTTCCTTGATTTCTGTGCTAGATAATTTTTGTTTTACCTGCGGCCAAAATTTTACTTTCCATCGCACATCGTAGCCAGCGCTTATGTTTTCATTCCAATCTTCACCGGCCTCGCCTCTTTCCACTGCTTCTATGAAATTTAAATTAATACCTAAAGTAGCATTCAAATCAAGAGAGAATGGTCTAATTTTTGTTAGGATATTGATAGTCTTATTCTTAAGCTCCTCCATAGAATTTTCTGCAACAATTATTTTTTGGTCTGGGTGGGAGGTAGAATTTAGATAAATAGCCTGGCTGGCATTTGCTATCTCGGCGATATCCACACGATAAAGGCCGTAATTATTTGTGGAAGAACTTGGCAGGAGCGCTGTAGAAATGATGCATAAAAAGCGCTTACTATTTAAATCGTCGATTATATAGCCTGGATTGTTTTCTCCCCAGCATATGCCTTCATCTGATGTAAATCCACGAATTCCATAAATTGTACCTCGGTTTCTTACTTCATCCTCCAGGTTCTTTGGATAAAAAGTTATAACATCGTATATGCCTAATGCTTTATAGGTTGAGATGTTATTAGGACTACCAACTGCCTCGATTAAGTCTTTTTTCAGTTTGGATTCAATCCTGGGCCCAGGACTGAGTTTAAAAAACGAGATTTTTAATTCTTCTTTGCAGAGGTTGGGCAGAGGAGGTAAAGTCATGTTAACCCCTCATTACAATCTTAATATTAGGCAATTAAAAACAACAAACACCACCCCCTGAGGCAGAAATGGCCTCTTAGAGTAGCGATTAAAAAAAATTAGCCTTTAATCGAATTGTAATCTTGGTACAACTCTTCAATGGAAAGGTCAAGAGACGATGGATATTTATATGCGGTATCCGAACCACGAGATAAATCGGCAAGCCTATCAAAATCAAAGAATTTATTTGTTATCGAGCTTCTAATCTTGGTTGAATCAGAGATTGCTAATGCTGCCTGCACGACCCCCCAACCTGACCAATTAGACGGTGCCGACATGAAACACCCCCAGAAAAATCGCAACCTAGCCGTTCCACGGGCGCGGGACGAGCACTCGCCGCAAAC
>CAZXAY010000067.1:0-2629 GCA_964638435.1 uncultured Candidatus Saccharibacteria bacterium
GGATACATCAGAATAACTTCAGGTTCATCAACCCACAGATAAGTTGGACGCTAATAATTTACTATCCTACAGAAATAATTTAAAATATCCCTTTTAGTACGCTACCGTGTCCCGTATACGACGTTTCTGTCATAATACTATGTAATAGATTTAACAGAAAGAAATTATACTGGGATAGCGTGTTATTTGGGATATAAGATACTTATACTTGGTTTAAATATCTTTAAATAATTTTGAGTACGATATAAATCATTCCAACGATAACCAAAACTATGATTGAATAAACCAGTGATAAAACAAATAGAGGTAAAAATGTGGCAATGTTTAGGGTTACATTAAAAATTGACAATAAATAAAATATTCCAGCAATCACTAACAAATCCCACCAAATTACCTTGATATCTTGTTTGCTTGGCGCCATAGTGGCTGCTAAATTAAATATCAAGTATATAAAAGCCCAAAACTGCCATGAGAGAATTGAGAGTTGAGAATTGAGAGTTGAGAAAGATTGTAAAATCGCTTGCCCCGTAGTGAAACTGAAAGTTTCTACTGCTGGGGATTGAAAATTGAAAATTGAGAATTGAAAATTATTTAAATCATCCAACCTATTAATTTGCGGAGGTGCGACCTCGTCCTTCAATATACTCAGGACGCCCAGAGCGTTAGTCGAATGGGCGAAAAGTAAATTCGGTAAAAAATATAAAACAACTATCCCAACAATAATCGGCATCAACGAAATTACAACATTCCCAATAATTGGTATTGGCGAACCGGTATGTTTAAGCTCCCCACCATCACGTTTAAATACATTTATGCTCTGAATATGTGCGCCTGTTATAATACATCCAAAAGCATGTGAGAATTCATGAATAATCACTCCCGGCGCCACCAGAATTCTATAAACCCACCCAAACATCATTTTTGATGTTAACAAATTAACTAAAAAACCAATGAACATAATAACTATAATGTAAATTAAAAGTATTAAATATGTTTGCATATATTATTCTATCTAACTTTACCCTAAAGGACAGTCCTTTACGGTTTTTTCTGATAAATTTTCCTCCAGCTTAATAATATCATTATTAACTAAAATATTAAAATATAATAAAAATAATGCAAATTATTTATCTGCATTATCAACTAGAACAAACTATAAATAAATTTACTTAACAGCCATTTTTACTTCCAACTTCTCAATTCTTCTTTCATGCTTCTCTAAAATTACATCATTACCATCAATTCGCCTAAACTGCGGTTCGATTTTTCTATCAATACTTTCTAATTGGTCACTATGTTCTTGTAAAATCTCACTATGTTCTTGCAAAATTTCTTTCATATCTTTGACATCATCTTTAATTAACTCTAATTCAGGCAATACTACTTGCTCGAGTGCTTCACAAACTATATTCATCATTTCTTTTTTATCTTCTTTTTTCATATTTCTCCTTAGTTCAATTATATCATATTTATTAATAATCAATTTGTGGATAGTTTGAATAGATTAATAGCATTTTGAGTAGTCATTTTTTCGACTTCTTCTAATGTAATATTTTTGAGCTCAGCGATTTTGCGGGCGACTTCTACTACATAAGCTGGTTCGTTACGTTTACCACGGTACGGTACTGGGGCTAAAAATGGACAATCTGTTTCAATCAGAATTTTCCCTAAAGGACAGTCCTTTACTATATTTTGAATTTCTAGTGCATTTTTAAAGGTGATGATCCCCGTAAAACCAATATAAAATCCGAGTTTGATAAATTGCTTGGCTTGGTCGAGGTTTCCTCCAAAACAATGAATTACTCCTATTGGCATGTCATTCTTGCCCGTCTTATTGGCGGGGAAAGAATCTCTATTAGATAAGATCCTTCGCTGTTGCTCAGGATGACACCACTCATTAAGAATTTCTAACATCTCATCATAAACATCATAAGGATTATGCTCACTCCCCCGACAATGCAGAATTAATGGTAGATTTAATTCCTCTGCCAACTTAATATGCTTCTCAAAAACCTCTTTTTGAATTTTTTTATTATTGAAAATTGTATTATTGGAATTTATTTGTAATTTGTCATTTGAATTTTGTAATTTACTATTATTATCTAAATGATAATAATCCAATCCAGTTTCTCCAACCGCCACAACTTTATCCGATGATGGAGCCTGCCCTGAGCTTGTCGAACGGGCCAGTTTTTTATATTTATCATAATCAAAAGTTTCTTGTTTAGTTTTAAATTTATAAATCTTGCCATCAAAAGTCGCCTCTTCTACAATGTCGCTTACCAAATGTATCGGGTGACACCCCACCGCCGCATAGATTCTAGGTTGTAGGTCGTAGCTTTTTAGCTTTTTAGCTTTAATAGATTCATTTTTATTCGTATTTTTTCCAGATTCGTGTGATATTCGTGTTGCCACCTTCGAGGTGGCAAAATTCGATCCAACGTTAATAATTGCTCCAACACCAGCAAGTTTAGCGCGATTAACTACATCTGGAATTTCATCACCAAATTCCTTGAAATTTAGATGTGCATGGGTATCTATTAGCATAAATAGTATCTCAAAAATTAAATATCAAAAATCAAAATTAATGTTATTATAATAATATCAATTTTTTAAGTATAAAAACAGG
>CAZXAY010000067.1:2658-3897 GCA_964638435.1 uncultured Candidatus Saccharibacteria bacterium
CGACCCCAATTATCAAATCCTGCTGATGCTACTTCATCCAGATGAATTTCGCCGTTATCACTCTCTTCGCAATTTCTATTTTATCTTCCGAGCACCCTTTGATAGGTGCAAGATAGAGAATATAGTCTTTCTTCTCGCTCTCGCGATAAAGAAATAGGATATCCTCCCCCAGCGAGTCCTCGACCAACAGATCATATTGACCCTTAGTTGGGTATTTGCCTTCGTGAAGATAACTCGCGTCCTCAGGATCAATTCTCAGGATGGTATTCTTGACTATACTACCCGTATAAAAACAGACGTGAACAGTCAATTTACCACCATCCCAGCAAATCGGCTCAGGACCAAAACTGGAAGGATACGAGTAAATAGGTGAATGCTCGGCTACCTTCTCGAGTCCTTTCTCGAGAATGTGATACACCCGAATGCCCATCCCACCTTTTGCATCCTTGCTTCCATCCTTAAAATAATAAGCAAGGTACACCCCATCGGGGGAAATCTCCGGAAAATAGGAGTTGTCGGCATCGGGGGTGAGAATTCGCTTCCCCTTGCCAGTCTTGACATTGAAAATCGAGAAGGAACCTCCAAGCATTCCGGATTGGTTAAAAACCGCCAGTACATCTTTTCCCGCCGACATAACCTTTTCGTCGGAGGAAAGTGACATCTCCTTGACTTTCCCATCAATATAAAGGTAGTGAATAACCAGCGGATTACTCTCCCCCAAATCATTGACCACCTGACCACAGATCGTAGAAATCGCCATATCGGAGTTACTCATGAACACCACATTGGTGATTTCCCCCTTACCACCGAGAATCTTTCTCGACTTACCATCTATGACCAGGTAAACATTATCTTTTTCAGTTACCATGGCCAAATTAACTCTGTTAGGTGACATATAGAAATACTTGATCTTCTCACCCTTGAGATTAATCAACATCTCTTTGCCCTTACCTTGCATATCGGAAAAGAAGATTTTCCCATTCTGGAGGTAAGCGACTCCAGCTTCTTCCAAGCTCCAACCACCCGCTACTGTATCAGTACTTGCGAAACCTCCGATGATCACCATGATCAGTGCCAGAACCCAGATTCCCTTCCCCATCCAGACCACTTCCTTTCAATTTATTATGTTCCAAAGAACTGAGTAAATTCTAACACAAAAAACTACTATTGTCAATCAGTATGCAACATTAGCGTCCAACTTATCTGTGGGTTGATGAACCTGAAGTTATTCTGATGTAT
>CAZXAY010000068.1:0-3724 GCA_964638435.1 uncultured Candidatus Saccharibacteria bacterium
TTTGGTATCCTACCTTTATCGCTAATAAACTTAAATCTTTCTCTAAAACTATTCAGAATATCCTTTTCAGTCAGTCGCTTTTCGTATTCCCCAATAGCGAATTTAAGGTATTCGAATAAACCTAAAATATTAATTTCTAGCATATCTGGTTTTGGAGTTTTAAAGAGCAGATTTGTATTTTGATCTTCAAAAATATTAGTTCCAACTCCAGGTAGCCCCTCATGAATTAACCCTGACCTGAAATTGTTATAAAGCATCTCTAATATGCTTCGTTTATAAATAACTCTGCCGTTTCTTTTCGCAAGCAGTCTATACTTAAAATTTGGCATAAACTCTTTCACGAAACTAATAAACCTAAATTTTGATCCCGGATATCTTACGGCTCCAAATCTAAAGCCCGCAAATGCATCAATGGCACAACAAATCAATTTTGCGGCACCAACATAAGCTTCAGCCTTGATAGCTCTTTCTATATCATCAAGATGCCATCTCTTAAATTGTTTCCAAAACAATCTTTCTTGGTTATTCATAATTTCAAGATTAATTTTATTTAGTCTGTTTGTATCTTCGACTTGAGATCTTTGATATATGGAGGTAAATCTTCTAAGAGTCTTTTTATGTGTCTTATTAAATAGATTCTTTTATCCCCATAATAGAAGGCAATGTCATCCTCGTACTCGCAACCCAATGTTTGATTTTGACCAATTTGTATTGCATTTGGACATTTACCGCTAAAACTATTAAAGACAAACTTTATATTCGAATTACTTATGTAATTTAGGAAACTTTCATTATGACAGGCAGCGTTTCGCAGATTGCTGACTAAATCTGTAACATCTGCAACATCTTGGTTTATTTGAATATCATTTGTCCAATTTATTCTGTTGCCCTGCTTACTTAGTTTTTGGAGTACATAATCTAGCCTGATTAAAATTTCAATGAAGGCTGACTGAGTAAAAACTGAGTAATTAATAAATATCTGTGAATTAAAGAGTTCTGTACATCTTTTAATTTCTAATGCTAATTCTCCTTGTAAATCGTTCATATTTATGAAAATAAAAAGCTTATCTCCAAAAACTAAATCCTTCTTTTTTGGCAAAATCGATGAAGTTGTCGGCAATGGAGTCGAGGTCGTGATCGAAAATTTTGCGGCCTTTAGGGCTAACAACGTGATTGCCATTGGCGTCTTTTTTGTAAACATATTCGCCGGAGTTATTCTTACCGGATTTTTTAGATACTGCCATAAAAATTGGATAATCTTTCAGCGGTTCTTCACCATCGTTCCACTTCTGTAAAAACAAAACCGAAGTTTTGGTACCGGTGTGGGGCTTAAAAGTATTGCCATGAAGTCCGACTACGGCCAATATTCTAGCTTTATCAAATAGCCACTCCCGAATATACTGCATATTAGTGTTATTTAGCACCCCTTGAGGCAAAACGATAGCCATTCTCCCCCCTGGTCTTACCGCGTCTAACGAGCGCTCGATAAACAGAATATGCCGCTCAACATTACCCCGCAACTTTCCATCTTTTTTAGCCAATTCATATTGCCGCAGTAATCCTGGGTCATTACGATTTTCTCCGGCAAATGGCGGATTAGTCAGCAATACATCGAAATTAAGATGGCGGTAGGTTTTTTGGTTTTCTTGTTCGCCCTGAGACTCATCAAAATTTCTTAATAGGCGTTTTAATTCAACTCTGGCGTCAGCCGCATTTTCTCCCTGCCAGTCTCTGGCATCTAAAGAATTTCGCTTAAAAATATGGTGTTTGCCATCCCCGGCAATTAACATCAATGCTTGAGAAATCCGCCGCATATTATCGTCAAAATCAATGCCAAACAGATATTTTGAGGCATGCTCCTTCTTAGCCGTCTCTATCCGTAGAGTATCCCAAACGTGGTACATAGCATGAAGCAAAAATCCGCCGGAACCACAAGCCGGATCAATCACAAATTCATTCTCTTTGGGGTTGAGCATTTTGACGCACATTTTAATTACATGCCGTGGGGTAAAATATTGTCCTTTCTTACCCTTAGATACCTCAGTAATCAGGTACTCAAAAGCACTATCGACGATCTCATACTCTCCCGTGCCTATTTCAAACAGTCGTACATTTTCTAAGAATGGGACACAAATGCTAAGTCGCTCCGGAGACAGCCTGATTCGGTCAGAAGTTTCAAATGTATCTGGCCACTGGTTGACTGCATTTTTAAATAACTGATTTATCACCCCATAAGTCTTTTCCGGATCACGATATTTTCTAAAAACTACCTCTTGATTTTCCCTGTGCTCTCTGGCAAATTTCTCGTCAAAAAGTTTGGCATAAATCAACTTAAATATTTCTTCAAATACATTAGCTCCGGAGCCGGCCAAGGCTAACTCTTCAATCCTTTTGACTATCTCCACAAAATCAAATTTAGGATTAAGCTCCGGCCAAATTTTTTTAATCTCAAATAAGTCATCGATTGTTTGATCTGCCGTGGGTATATCGCTTAAAGAATCTTCAAATTCTTTCGGATATGGCCGATACAGAATTACCCGCTCTAGGCCATTTGACCACACCCCTATCTCTGAACCTTCTGCCGATAAGTAACTCTTTAGTTGCTCAACCCCCTTTTTCTCTGTAGGACTTTTAACTTCGATGATAATAAAAGGGGTAATTTTATCCCGCTTATAAACCACAATATCCGCTGCCTTGGCATGAATTTCTCTGCCAAAGTGAATAGTCTTTTCTGTATCTATTCTCTCAAACGGATATTTATAATGCGTATGTAGTTTATGTAGCCACAATTGTCTAATGATCTCTTCTGGTTTACTGGTCTGCTTTTCTTCATCGTAAACAAATTTATGGGTTCCAGATTTCAGATCTTTTATATAAAACCGATGAGGTTCTTTTTCGCTAATGTAAAGTATTTCCGAAACAACAATGTCCTCGAACTCTTTTAGTCCATAAGGCAAATCTTGACCCTTAAAGATCTTACCTATTACTCCCTCAACTTTATTTGGTTTGATTGTAGGCATATTTAGTTAACCGATTTCCATTGGCCTTGTTTAAGTATTGATATGATTTTTCCCTTTAAAATCACTTCTTCGGTAAAATAGATAATTGAATAAGCTGGATTTTCTGGTTTTAAATATAAATACGGTGGTTTATCTTCTGACATAAATCTTTTAACAGTTGATTCTTCGCCAATCTGAGCTAAAACAATATCTTGGTGAGAAAACTCTTTTTGGTTTTTAACTAAGACCACATCTCCATCATCTATCCCTGCATTAATCATCGAGTCTCCAGAAATCTTAAGTAAAAACACGTCATCTTTAAGTTTAGCTACAGCATTTCCTGGCAGAGTTTGCCATTCTCCCTCTATGGCCACGGCTTCTATTGGAGCGCCTGCATGAGTTACACCCAAGAAGGGAACTAAAGGTGGCCTATTCAGTAATTCATAGCCCAAAGGTAAAATTGCTAATCCTCGAGCAGCAGCCTCATCTTTTTTAATAATTTGCTTTTCCTCTAGCTTATGGAGGAAATCAACCACCGACTGATTAGATTTAACCCTCAAATCTCGCCTCATCTCCTCAAAGGTTGGAGGATATCCGGTACTCCTAATATAGTCATAAATGACTTCTAGCAAACGTTTTTGCTTTGGAGTAACAACACTAGGCATATAAAATTATCATACCCGACTATTTGTTCTGGCGTCAATACCCAATTTCTAGTTTGCATT
>CAZXAY010000069.1:0-3618 GCA_964638435.1 uncultured Candidatus Saccharibacteria bacterium
GCTGTGAATTATTTTTTAGCCAAAATTATCTGATTGCAGTAGAAAAGGTTATTTCAAAAGAAGTCTAATATGTTATTAAGTTATTGAGTTATTAAGTTATTGAGTTATTCAATCATCATTCTCACAAGCTTTAGATCATCATAAGAATATTTACCATTAAAATATTCATAAACTGGTGACAACTTAACAATTCCAATTTTTTTAAAAACAGTTTTGATCTTAAATAAATCTCCTATCATATTAGCAGGGAATATTCTTAATAAATCTTTTTTATTAATTTTTCCTTTACTTACTAAATTTTCGATATGGTTTAAAATTGTTCTATTATTCAAATTACGTACGCTCGATATATCGGCTATGTTTTTGCCCTCATCCCATAATTTTAATGTCTCATCATAGGTAGATTGTTTTGACTTTTTATTTTTACTCATAACATCAACTACATTTATTTCACCTCCGCAGGATAGAATAAAACCTTCTTGCGTTTTATTAGTTATTTGGTCATCAAAATTGGAAAACTCTTTTTCAGCGTCAATTGAATAATCACTAAACTCTTGATCTTTTTTAATGACCTGCGGGTCAACTTGAAAAGCCATATCATTCCAACCAAGAAGGTTTATTCCTGTTAGCCGTCTGACTCGCGAAAGTGCTACATATCCTTGGCCAAATTCAAAAACCTTTGACAGGTCAATCACCGCTTCATCCAAACTGATCCCTTGGCTTTTGTGCACTGTAATAGCCCATGCCAGCCGAAGCGGAATCTGCCTAAGCATACCTTTTATTTTTTCTCCCTCTTCAATTGTCCAATCGGCTGGCATAACCTTAATTTTGCGTCCATTTCTTATCTTTACAATTGGCAAACCCGAATCTTTATCAAATCCTTCCACAATTCCCAAGGTGCCATTTACAAAACCTTCTTTAGAATTGTTTTTGGTAAACATCACCGATGCGCCAATTTTTAAATACAATTTTTCAGGCGATAAACAACCCCTTTTCATCGTATTAATTATTGCCTCATGTCCATGAGCTATCATCAAAAACAATCTAGCTTTACTCGGAATCTTAGCCAGCATTTGATTGTTAACAAAGTCAACATCAATGTTATGAGAATAGAGTTTTGGCGCACCCAACGGAATCTTTGCCAAATCAATCTTTCTTTGCTTAATAATGTTGAGAGATGATTCGTCAAAACTGTTAGTGCGAATTTTTGATAATAACAAAAGTAATTGGCTGTCATCTTGACGATATTGCTCACTAATATAACAATTAACAAATTTTGCTTGCTTCCACGCCTCTGAATCGTAGGCAAAACGAGGACTAGACTCATCAAACAAATTTTCTTGGGAGTTCTCATTAATAATTTTTTTATTTACTGGTGGAAGCTGAAAAAAATCTCCCACCAAAACAACTTGCACACCTCCAAATGGTTGTAAATTACCTTTTATTTTTTTACAAATTGCATCAATCATTTGCAAAGTTTCTGGCGGCAGCATAGAAATTTCGTCAATAATCAAAATCTTTGCCTTATTAATTCTCTTTTGAACATAATCGTTGGTAGCAATAGCCCGAAGTTCACTATTACTCAATTTATCCTTTATACCGATTCCGCTCCAAGAGTGAATTGTCATACCACCAATATGCGTGGCAGCAATCCCAGTTGAGGCAGTGATAGCAGGTTGGATATTATGCGATCGCAAATATTCAACATATCGATTAATGACATATGTTTTGCCACTTCCCGGCTCACCAGTTAAAAATACATTGGCTCCGGTCTTTAAAATGTTTAATGCTTGGTTTTGAGTCATATTATTAAATCCATAACCCGTGGGGTTACGGTTGGGATTGATATTAACACATTAGAATAGTAGAAAAAGTTATTACGCATCAAGTCGAATTAATTACTGCTTATCATAGTTAAGTTAATAAGATAATCAGCCAAAAGTTGATATTTATTATAAAATTGCTCTGAGGTTTGCAAACTGGCAATTACTCCGTAATTTTTTCCATCTGCTTGAACTAATAATAATTTTTCTTTAGTTTTCCAAAAAGTATTATTTATTTCATATTGCAATTCATAAATTGATTCATTGCTACTAATATTATTTTGCGCAATTATGCTACCTTTAGCTCCATTTATACTGGTATCTTGAACTAATTCTTGAATAATTTTATCAATAGATTTATCTAAACTAAATTCGTAGATGCTCACAGTATATTGAATTGGTTGGCCACCATCTGTTGTGGTTACTAAAAGCGGAATAGATAAATTATATTTACTTATTAATTCCTTGGGAGCTACTGTTGAAATATCGCCGATTTCCGATTTAATCCAGCTAGCGGGGTATTTTGATTTAAGTTGATTATAAGTAAAATCCTTATAGGTTAGTGACTGGGGACTAATCACATCTGATGATTGGTTTTGATTGGTATTGTCTAATTTACTGTTGGAAATTTGATCTTGCGAGTTACAATTTTTTTCTTTACTTAAACCATAGTAATAACCTCCGACACCCACTCCAAATAGAACCACTAGTAATGTAATAATTATGATAATATTTTTCATTTATCCCTCCTTATTCAAATAGGTAATTATTTTTGCTCTATTGGCTGAACAACGGTTTTACCACTGTTATTAGTATCGGATCCATTATTAGGTACTGTGGTGGTACTATTATTCAATCCTTTATCATCAATTATTACATTGTTGCCATTTTTATCATCGATTTTACAGACATCCTTTTTAGCCCAAAGATATCCACCCCAAAAAGCTCCGGCTAATCCAATTAAAATCCATGTTGCAATTAAAGCGATAGTTGTCTTAGACATAAACACCTCCTTTTATATTTACTTAATTGTAATTTGAGTACTATAAATTATACTTTTGTTATAATTAACATTCAAGTCATATTCACCTTCTGGAAACGAAGCTAAATCCGTTCCCATTCCAGTATCTTGACCTTTAAATTCTGTTTTCATACGATCATTGGTGGTAATGGTTAGCTCACCGGTTGTGGCATCGATAAAATCAATATAGTATTCACCAACAATATCTGATTTTACGCCTCGAAAATCAATTTCGATTCCATCGGTTTTATTAAAAATTGTTGTTTCGGTTGTGGGGTTATCTGGCCCAGGCGGCATACCAGTTTTCATTTTTGAGATTATTACTCGTTGAAAATATTTGCTATAATCCGAAGTTTGAGCACAAATGCTTTTTTTGCATAACAAACCATCTGTACAATCTTTATAGGTGTTACATACTTCTCCGACTTCGCCATTGGTGCAAATCTTATTTATGCAATATTTTGTTTGACAACCGGATTTTTGTATACATACAGAACCAACATTACCGCTAGAGCAAATTTTATTTATGCATTTTAGATCTTGTGTGCATCTTTTGTCACTAGTGCATGATCCACCTTCAGAATTTTTTTTCATTAAAAAGAACCAACCTAAGTAAATTATTGCACCAAGTGCAATGATTGAAATCACTATAATCATTGTTTTTTTCATTTTCCCCTCCAAGTGATGAAAATTAGACTTCTTTCGAAATAATTTTCGTGACGAAAGCTGATAATTTTGAGCCCGCCTTGACTCGGATCAGGCGAGGCAGGCGAA
>CAZXAY010000070.1:0-3390 GCA_964638435.1 uncultured Candidatus Saccharibacteria bacterium
AAAGTGCTTCTGGAGAGGAAAGAAGCCGATGAACATCATTATAATGTGCATCTATGTTGGTAAATATAATTTCTCCTGAATCAAGAAGGGTAAATGTGACTTCATTGACATGATCGTGAATATAAAACTCCGCAGTTGGTTTCCCAACTTCCTTACCTTCAACAAGCATAGTTTGTGGATCGATGAGCACTCTGATAGAGAAAGTCAGATGATCGCTTTCTTGTTCGCCTATTTCCACGACATCATGTTCGAAGAATCTTGGATTCGCGGAATCAGGAGGAAATGGCAAACCTTTTTGTGCCACTTCATCTCTAAGTTTTGGAAAGTCCTCACGAAAAATTACTTTATTTGTTAAGCGGAAAACAAGTTCTTCATCTTCTGGTTTGAAACGAATTGCTGTGGTTGTAAGGCTACGCCTCCATTCAACATAGGCTGCCAAGTCTGTTATTTTTTCTGGATCAATCGACATAATTAAACAGATTTTATTGCTTTACATGAATTATTTCAATGACTATTAGTCTGCTATCTGTCACTGTGATTAACCTAAGTATTTGGGCGTAGATTTTTCAAGTAATTACTTAATTAGATTCTTGGCTTTTAAGTCGTCAAAAATAAGAAAATCTACTGCGGAAGTAAGATGTTTTTGGTGATAGTTAAAAAATTCTAATTTTTCAATTTCTTGGTTGGGTTTAAGTTGGCCATTAAAGACAGCGGTATAGCAAGTCATGCGTACTACTGTTCCTTGTGGTTTACCATGTGCTTGAGCTTCAAACACTCCATAGGATCTAATAGTTACCGGTACCAAATCAACAGTTAGCTCTTCTTTGACTTCGCGAATCAATGCTTGTTGGTCCGATTCTCCCGCTTCTCTTTTGCCGCCGGGAATATACCAAGTATCTTTGCCTTTACTTAAAGTGACTAGTATTTTTTGATCTTTAATAAAAATGTAAGCTAGTTTATCAATATATGCCTTATCTATATTTTCCTTTCTACTGATTAAATTCTCGCCATTGTCCTTCTGAAATTATTTCAATTTCATTATTACTCAATATCTTTTATATAGTCTTTAAACTAATCCCTCCATCAACAACTACTATTTCTCCGGTCATGGCGTCGTTTTTGATGATCGCCACTGCCATTTGGGCAACTTCTTCGGGTTTAATCATTCGCTCAATTAATTGTTCTTTGCCGGTCTTTTGAAATTGTTCTTCTGTGTGTCCTTTCCAAAGTGGGGTTTGAACATACCCCGGTGCTATGGCGTTGATGAGTATTTTTGGCGCTAGATTTTTAGCCATGACCTGAGTGAAATGACTGATAGCTGCTTTGGACGCACCATATGCTGGCATACCAGACCAACAGGCTTTACCTTCGGCATAAATAGAAGAAATATTTAAAATTCTACCGCCATTTTTCATTAGTTTAACGGCTTGACCGGTACAATGAACTGGGGCAAAGAGGTTAACTTGAAAAATTTCTTGCCAGACTTTGGGGTCATAAAAATCACGAGGGCTATTGATGCCAGCATTATTAACTAGGATATCTAGGTTGCCAAATTTATCAGCTACAAAATCAAATAATGTTTTTATTTGGGCTTGGTCATGAAAATCTACTTTGAATTTGGCGCCTTTATCCCCTAATTCCTTAAGTGTCTGGTCTGCTCCGGTTTCATTGGAATTGTAAGAAAAAATTACCTGGCAGCCCTCATTTGCCAATGCGATACTGATGGCTTTGCCGATACCGCTACTGCCTCCGGTAATCAGAGCTATCTTATTGTTTAGATTCATAATTCCTCCTATCACTTTTTTATTCGAACACTTGTGGGTATTGATCTAAAAATTCTCCAATCATTTTATTCACTCTTTCAATTAGCTTTGGATTTAATCGATAGTTATGATCGGAATCTAAGGTCTGAAATTCCTTTGGTCCGTTGGAAATATCGTATGCTTTTTTTATTATTTCTATAGGAATAGTTGTATCCCTTGCTCCACCAATAAATAATTTGGGTTTAGTGCTTTTAGCCAAACCTGCTGACATATCATATTGGCTTTGATCTACATAAAAACTATATGGCAGTTTAAATTCTCTATACTTATTTGGATTATTTGGCAGGTCGCGTTTATTAATCAAGTATCCTTGCGATTGCCAGCTGGGATCGATTTTCTTACCCAACATTTGCGGCGACAAAGAATATCTACCCATAATGTTGACAAGGCCTACAACCTGAGTATTCTCAATTGCTGCTAGCATGGCTATACACCCACCCCGACTATGACCGACAGCCAATGTAGGTCTATTGCCAAAATAATAGATAAGCTCGTTAACTGCTTTTAAATAATTGGTCATTGAGTATATAGAGGTATCTCCGCCGCTTTCCCACGTTCCCGGTGGGTCAAAAGACACGGCTAGAAAACTCCGTTTAGCTAAAAAATCAACGTGGCTCCTCATATGAGAGTAATCTTTAGTATCCATTCTCCCTGGTAAAACCAGAGCTAATTTGTGGGCATTTTCATCACCTTGATGATAAATAGCCAATTTAAAGCTATTTGTCTGAATTAAATCCATAGTTGATCGTTTTTTATCTGTTCAATGATGTAAATCATTGAACTTTTTTAATAGCTCGGTAATTTTTCACCAGCGAGAGTATCGCGGATATATTCGTCCGGATCAAAGTTAATACCGAATACTTGGTCTAACACAACTTTGGCAATATAAGCATTGCCCAATTGGTTTGGATGCCAAGGGTCAGGGTCGCCGGCTTTAATGCCTTCAACTGGATTTTCTTCGCTTTTGAAAGTAAAGAACTTTTCCGTAGGAAATTGTTGATAAAGATTAAACATATCTATTTTGAAAAATCCGGGTTGGTCGGGAATGGCCATAAAGGCTTTAGCATAAGGCTCATATTGATCATTTTTATCTGAGCCTGTAGCAGCCGAAGTAGAATTACACCAAACTAATTTAGAACCACTTTTAATTACAACTTGAGTGATCTTTTTAATATTGCTGACGGAATCAGAAATACTAATTCCTAAAGTTGGATCATTGTTGCCCATCAACCCGATCACCAACTGTGGTTTGACAAATAAAATATCGTCAAGTTTAGCTACGATATCGGCAGTAGTCGCCCCGTCGTAGGCAAAATTAAATCCCTTGATCCTCCACTCTGGTAATTGCCAATCGCCTTTCCTAAACTTGGTCATTTCTGTCTGCAGCACATAGATAACTATGTCACGCCAATTGGGATGTACCCACTCACAACTAGTGATCGAATCGCCAGTAAAGACAATCCAATACTTTTGTAATTTATCTAGTTGTTTATTTAATTCTGATATATCGATGAAAGCCATAATGATATTCTAAATGTTACAAAAAAGCCTCGCGTGAAGCAAGGCT
>CAZXAY010000071.1:0-3314 GCA_964638435.1 uncultured Candidatus Saccharibacteria bacterium
AGAAGCTTGAAGTAATCTTCTCGACTTTGTTCACTTCAAATGAAGTGAGAAGCTCGAAGTAATCTTCTCGACTTTGTTCACTTCGAACGAAGTGAGAAGCTCGAAGTAATCTTCTCAACTTTGTTCACTTCGAACGAAGTGAGAAGCTCGAAGTAAACTTCTCGACTACGTTCACTTCGAACGAAGTGAGAAGCTCGAAGTAAATGGAAGGGTCGCATAGTGGTTTAGTGCACCGGTCTTGAAAACCGGAGTATCGCAAGGTACCGTGGGTTCGAATCCCACCCCTTCCGCCATTCGACCCGTTCGATAAACTCAGGGTCGCCCTGAATTAAATTGAACGGGCGACAAGCTCATGGCTTTCAGCCAAGAGATTAGAGAATGTCCTGAGCGTAGTCGAAGGATAATCTATATCTAGTTATTTAGGAGGCGTGCCCGAGTGGCTTAAGGGAACGGTTTGCTAAACCGTCGATGGTCTAAAAGCCGTCACAGAGGTTCGAATCCTCTCGCCTCCGCCAATTTTCACTTTTTGTGAAAAATTTGAGTACTTTATACATATTTCTGGCAACGACTGCCAAGATGTCCTATAACTTTATTATCACTTAAAATTTGAGTAATCTCACAATTATTCTCGCATCCCTTACAATAAAAAATGCGAGCTGTGTGTTTTTGATTAGTAACTTGCCAACCTTTAAAGTTACTTATTACTAATTTCTTTTTTCTTGCAAGTAGTGCTACTCCATAAGCGCCAGTGATATTATGCTCTTTAGGTACATAAATATCATGACCCAATATTTCTTTAAATGAATTGCGGATTCCCACATTTGCCGCTACCCCACCAACAAAAACAACTGGCAATTCTAAGGTTTTATTTTTTGCTAAATTATTTAAAAAATTAATTGCTAGTGAATCACAAAGTCCTCGAAAAATATCAGCGATAGGCACACCGACTTGTTGCTTTTGAATCATATCACTTTCTGCAAAAACTGTACACCGGGCAGTTATTTTTGTTTTAGTCTTTGATTTAAGTGATATCTTGCCCATTTTAGCCACATCCATATTCAATCTCGCGGCTTGTTGATCTAAAAATGAACCCGTTCCCGCAGCGCATACTGTATTCATTGCAAAATCAGAAACTATTCCATTTTTAAGTAAAATCAATTTTGAATCTTGTCCCCCAATTTCTATGATTGTTCGAGCTAAAGGATATAAAAAACCAATAGCATTGGTATGCGCCGTAATCTCATTTTTAATAACATCTGCTCCAACAATTTTACCAACAAGTTGGCGAGCGCTACCAGTTGTGCCAACCCCAGCAATTTCAGGATATTTTGTGTAATTAATCTTGCTAAAAATTTCCTTTAAAGCCTGAAGAGGGTTGCCATGAGTCCTAAGATAATGGCTCTCAATTAACTTATCACTCTCATCACAAATAACTACCTTAATAGTTACCGAGCCGATATCAATACCTAAATAATACTTCATTATTGTCCTTTTTTTGCTTTAAGCATATC
This sequence comes from uncultured Candidatus Saccharibacteria bacterium, assembly GCA_964638435.1. GTDB lineage: Bacteria > Patescibacteriota > UBA1384 > JAMDBS01 > CAZXAY01 > CAZXAY01. Next base: position 1,512 of record CAZXAY010000071.1, read on the forward strand.
TGTAAATGCTTCTAGGCGAACACGGATTGCTTCTGGCTGTGTATGCGAATCAAAAGTTAATTCAAGCACGGGTGGGAGCCCTTCTAACTGCTCTATCATTTGCATCACACTTCTTGATATCATTTCTGGCTGACAAGCAAAAACAGATAAATGAGCGATCCCATCAACTTTTTTCTCCTTCATTTCCAATGTGCAAGGAATGGTAAAATAATCTGATCCACCTATCCAATATTTTATGTATTTTTTACTCTTGTTAATATATTTTTGAAATTTCTTAATTTCTTTATCATCAAATAATTTGTAAAAAGTGAAAGGTTGAAAAACCGATACTCCGATATCTCTAATTAACATTTCTTCAATATTAAAAAAAGGATAATTATCGGCAATTAAAGCAAACAAATCACCAGTAATCCCGATAATTGGCAATTTTTCTGCCTCACTTTTTTTTAATAATAACTCCTGTTTTGCCTTTTCAAAAATTGTATCAGCTTCTGTGTTGTTTTTTGCATCCTTGATTGATTCTACTGCTTTATAATAAATATTCTTGTTTTTCAGATAGTCAGTTGCGCCTACAAAGTAAAATATCTCTTTGAGCTGATCGATATGTCTCATTTTCCCCCAGCCTATTGAAAAACCCTGTTTAATTTTAAGCATTGTTCGGGGGCCAAAACCTATTGATTTAAAAATATTAAGCATATTAACATACAAAAGTGGTTTATTCCACCAACTCATTGAATAGATTTTAAACTTTCTTTTTGGAAATAATTTTTTTAAACCAACTTTAAAATATGAGTCGCAGGCCCAAGGCAATAAACACGGACCATAGTTTATGACTGGAACTGCGTAGTGAAACAAAATTATTGTGTCCGCCCCTTGTTCAATTTGTTTTGCAATAGACCCATAAATTATTTTAACATCAAGACACCAGTTGTCTGGAGATATTTTGTCACTATATTGTATTAATTCCTCGGTAGTTTTAGGCGCTGATATAAATTCTTGGCCCATCTTTTGGGCTATTGATTTAACTACTGTTTGGAACCCATCACCTTGTATTGTTGCAATTTTCATTTATATCTCCTGATTATGTTAGATAGATTATAACAGATAAGCCTTAAATATTAAACAAAGTAATTATTATTAAAAGGATTGCTAATTATTCTTAATAATTATACAATAAAAATAAGGAATTTAATAATTAGGAGGGAAAATGAATGAGATAAATAAAAAAATTAGCTGGACTGCACCTGAGTTCACATATTATGATAAAAATAAGAAATGGTATGTAATCGTGATAATAATAGCATTAATATTGGCAACAGTTTTTGTACTCTTGAAAAGTTATTCCGGTGCAGCAGTTATTGTAGCTTCAGCTTTAGTTTTTATTACTCAAGGAGCCACTAAACCCAAAGATATTACCTTTATGCTTGATAACGATGGGGTTCATTATAAAGAAAAATCCTTAGCCTTTAACCAATTCAGAGAGTTTTGGGTATCAACTGGTGAAGCCTACCCAAAATTATATCTCCAAAAAACTGGTAAGTTATCAATGCCAATTAGTATATTGTTAAAAGGTATCAACCCCGATTTAATAATTAACTTCTTAAAACAATATTTGCCTTATGGAGAAAAAAAAGGTGAGATGATTCATGAGAATATAAATAAAATGTTTAGATTCTAAAAATTCTGTGACTAATTGTTACTAATAGTTACTAGCTTCGCGTGACTCATTGTTCAATTTATCACAACGAATCACATGTAACCATAAACCACGTGTAATCACTAACCACCACCAATCACAATATC
>CAZXAY010000072.1:0-3040 GCA_964638435.1 uncultured Candidatus Saccharibacteria bacterium
GAGTGGCGGTGGAGGCGCCGGCGGCGGAGGAGGTGGTGGAGGTGGAGGAGGATGGTAGCGCGAAGCGCAAATTCAAATTTTTAATTTTAAATTTTTAATTCATCTAAAAATCCAGCCAAGACTGGATTTTTGAATAAATTCTTAGTTAGCAAACTAAAACAAATTTATTTCTTTTCTTCAACTTTGGCTTGGAAACAAGTATCTTTTTTGCAGCAACATACACCAAATGCAAGCATAAAAAATAATAATGCACCAAGAACTGTTAGCGCCCATTGAGCCCAATCAACTTGCCACCAAGCAAATACTACTACTAGCAATGCCATGATTGCCTTACACCAACATGTAGAAGTCTTCATAATTCCCTCCGCTCCTAGTCCGCCATGGGCGAGACAGGAAGCCCCGTACTATAACATGACATGAAACATGGATGAATAATCCGAGTGGAATATTCAGGTTATTAGTACTGGGACAAATTACAATTATTATTATTTACATTATACCATATTAATAATTTCTTTGGAGCCCCACAAGCTCCTTACTATCAAATCGACTACGTCGTATTATGACAATGTGTCGCAAGAGGGACAAGCGGGATTTCAACCTTGCCTGCCCACCATCGCGTGACTGAGCGGAATACCAGAATCCCTCTGCAAGCTTACTGAAAAACGAACTACGTTCTATTATTTCAGTGCGCTTTTCAAGGGACACAGTCGAACTGAATCTCAACTTTACCCCGCAAGATAACAAAGATTATTTGCTATTTGGAGCGGGTAACGAGAATCGAACTCGTATCTCAACCTTGGGAAGGTCGCGTTCTACCACTGAACCATACCCGCATATAACTAGTTACAAATTGTTATTCATAGTTAATACTTTGCGTTATTAATTAGACTTGTTACGTAACAAGTCTAATATACAACATATAACAATTAATATCAAAAAATAACTACATATAGCATGTACTCATAAATAATAATAGATATAATCTAAGCTTTTCTAGCTTTTGACCTTAGATTAGCATCAAGTAATCTTTTACGCAATCTTAAACTTTTTGGAGTAACTTCTAAGAGTTCGTCATCTTCCAAAAAATCTATCGATTGTTCTAAACTAAATATTACTGGAGGGGTTAAAACTACGATAAAATCTGAGCTGGCCGCTCTAACATTAGTAAGTTTTTTCTCTTTAGTTACATTCATATCTAGATCGCCATCTTTAGAGTTAAGCCCAACTATCATACCACCATAAACCTCGGTTTGTGGATGGATAAAAGTTAAACCACGTCCTTGAGCTATGTTAAGTCCATAATTCACAGCTTTACCACTTTCAGAAGCTACTAAAACTCCATTGCGAGATTTAGGAATCTCCTCTCCTATTGGTTTAAAATCAATAAATATGCTACTCATAACAGCAGTACCTCGAGAGATTGTCAATAACCTATTTCTTAAGCCTAGTAGCCCACGAGTTGATATCTCAAACACTAATCTTGTAATTCCTCGACTATCTGATTGTGAGGTAAGTAAACCTTTTCTTTTAGTCACTTCGCCAATAACTGCATTAGCAAAAATATCATCTACATCAATAGTTAATTCCTCGAATGGTTCCAAGCGGACTCCATCAATTTCTTTGATAATAACGTGAGGTTTACCAATTTCTAACTCACTACCTTCACGTCTCATAGTTTCGATAAACACTGATAGGTGCAATTCACCTCTACCAGCTAAAATATATTCGCCTTTATCATTAATATTAAGCTTTAATGCTACATTAGTTTCAAGTTCTTTGTTTATTCTTTCTAAAATTTGACGTGAGGTAAGGCATTTGCCATCACGACCAGAAAAAGGTGAAGTGTTAGAACCGATACTCATATTTAGTGTAGGTTCTTCAATAATAATTGATGGAAGAGCCTCTGGATTATTGATGCTAGTAAGTGTATTACCAATTCCTGCTTCTTTAATGCCGGTTAAAGCTATTATATCGCCTGAATGTGCTTCCGGAGTTTCAACTCTTTTTAATCCTTGGCTCACAAATATTTTTTCGATTCGTCCTTTGGCAATTATTCCTTGCTCGTTAACTAAAGTTACCTCCATACCATTTTTGGCAATACCGCGTTTAATTTTACCAATTGCATATTTACCTAAAAAACTATCCCAATCTAGAGTGCTAACTTGCATTTGAAAATCACCAGTATCATCACTTATTGGCGCGGGAACATATTTTATAATTGCATCAAAAATCGGGGATAAGTCAGCTGAATTATTAAAATCATCTGGTAAATGTTCCCATGCTTTTCCATCACGTCCGATGGCATAATATATGGGAAATTCTAATTGATCATCTTCAGTTGCTAGATCCAAAAATAGATTATAAATATTATTAATAGTACTCTCAATGTTAGCGTCTTTTTTATCAATTTTATTAATGATAACAATAATTTTTAAATTAAATTCTAAGGCTTTTTTTAAAACAAACTTAGTTTGAGGCATTGGCCCTTCTTGCGCATCAACAACTAATATCGCGCCATCAGCCATACCAAGAGTACGTTCCACCTCACCACCAAAATCAGCATGCCCAGGAGTATCAATAATATTAATTTTGGTACCAGTATAAACTACGGCAGTATTTTTAGCCAATATGGTAATGCCACGCTCGCGTTCTTGATCATTAGAATCTAAGATAAGTGTTTGGCTCATCTCAGCCTCGTTATCGCGAAATGTATGAGATTGCTTAAGTAGACCATCTACTAAGGTGGTTTTACCATGATCTACATGAGCAATGATTGCAATGTTACGAATGTTTTGATTATCCATAAAAAAATATCCCACATTTTTGTCGAGATAAACATTACTTATCTTAACTTTTTGATTATATCAATTTTGGCTTAATTAGTCAAGGATACGGGATATAATTAGCCAAAAATATATGATTTAGTTAATTATCAAATTATATATTAGACTTCTTTCGAAATAACCTTTTCTACTGCAAGCTGATAATTTTGGCTAAAAAATAATTCACAGCTCGTCAATGTAACTCTGTTACGCTT
>CAZXAY010000073.1:0-3030 GCA_964638435.1 uncultured Candidatus Saccharibacteria bacterium
CGTCAGCGTAACTCTGTTACAACTTTCTCACTCTTCATTATTTTCACCTGCCTCGCCTAATCCGAATTAAGGCGGGCTCAAAATTCTTAGCTTTCGCTACAAAAATTATTACGTAACAAGTCTATTTGTTAATTTACTAGCATCAATAGTTAATTGTATACTTTTTCTCCATAAAAGTCAATGGCTTGTGCCACAAATTTAATGAATATCGCGACGCTAACCTCTTTCACCTCCGAGGTGTCTCCCACTTCGCCAGAAAGCTCCGAGGGATAAATTACAATTTCACCTCGGAGGTGGTGCACAAGTCGTGCAAATATTTAAAATAGGGTATAATATTGTTAGGATGTCGCAGTGATATTCAAATAGAACAATAATATGGCATATATATTTTTAGATGAATCAGGAGATTTAGGATTTAAAGCAACTTCGAGTAAGTGGTTCATTTTTACTATTGTTTTAACAAATGATCACAGAAAAATTGAAAAGTGCATAAAACGAACTCACAGAAATTTGACCAAAAAATATAAAAAAGTAAGTGAGTTACATGCTTATCACACCCAGCCAAATATCAAGGTAAAACTTTTAACAGATTTGGCTCAAATTGATGATTTGAAAATTCTTTGCATTGTGTTAAATAAGAAAAAGGTTTATGTAGATTTACAGAATCAAAAAAATCATCTGTATAATTATACTGCTAATATTCTTCTTGATCGATTGCATAAGAAAAAGATTTTAAATACTGACGAACCAATTCAATTATACATCGATCAAAAAGATACTAATAAATTTATTAGAGAGAGTTTTGAGAAATACTTAAAAGTAAATATAACCAAAAAAAGAAATGGTCAAATAAATATAAAAATTAAGCCATCGCATACCGAAAAATGTCTGCAAGCTGTTGATTTTTTGTCTTGGGCAATTTTCCGTAAATACGAAAAAAATGATTACAAATATTACGAGATTATTAAAAACAAAATTATCGAAGAAAATTTATTGTTCCCATAAAAAACGAAAACCCCTCGCTTTAACGGAACGCCTTACGGTATTCCAACACGAGAGGATTTACTTCTATTATTATTATAGCATGCGGATAAAAAATGTCAAGAATGCCAATACCGTAAATTTAGTAAATACTTAAAATGGGGTATAATATTGTTAGAATGTTTCAATGTGGTCATCCTGAGTAACAACGAAGCCTGCCTGCCGGTAGGCAGGGATCTCATCAGATAGAGATTCTTCCCTCGCCAATGAGGCGGGTCAGAATGACATCAAGAAAGGTAAAATGAAAAAATTAATTTATCTAATTATTTTAACAATTTTACTATTGAATCCCCTGCAATCACAGGCGCGGGATAATATTACTGATTGGTATATTAAAGATTTAAAAACTAATATAGTGGTTAACAAAGATTCGTCGCTAGATATTACTGAATGGGTTACTGCTGATTGCGGGAATCTACCTAATAAACACGGTATTTTTAGAATATTGCCAACTGGATATTATAAAAGCCCCGAAGATTGGGTGGCTTCACCTGTTAGACTAATATCTATTACTGATTTTAGCGGTGATAAGATTAATCATAGTCAATCTAAAGATTTTACTAACCACACAGTTACTTGGAAAATCGGTGATGCTGATGTAGAGGTTCAAGGCGTAAATTATTATTTAATAAAATACCATGTGGATAATGCTATAAGAACTGATAATGTTAGTTATGATCAGCTTGATTGGAATGTTAATGGCGCTTTTTGGGATTTAGAAATTGACGCTTTTAGTGCCACTGTAACTTTTCCAGCTGAAGTTAATTTAAATAATACGCCAATTGACTTGTATTCTGGCTCACTTTCTATTAAAAAAAATACACTAGCTAAATATGAACTTATAAATAATTACACTCTAAAAATTGACTCAACCGATACTCTAAAAACCAAGCAAGCAATAACTCCTAAAATAAATTTGCCTAAAATATTTACTCCTTACGAGCCCGGGCCTTTTCAAAAATACGGCTGGTACTTGAGCTTACTATTACCAATAATTGCTTATATTTTTTCTTATAGCATATGGAAGCGTTATGGTAAAGACCCCAAGAATAATCGCACAATTGTGCCTGAGTTTGGGATTCCTGATAATTTAAGCCCTTTAGAACTTGGGATGGTTTTAACCGATGGTAATTTGGAATCCAAATTTATCTCAGCAGAGATTATTAATTTGGGAGTACTAGGTGTGATTAAGATTGAAAAAATTGAGAAAAAAGGATTATTTGGAGCCGAAGATTATAAAATCATTAAAACTGGTAAAAATGAAAATTTGATGAGCAAACACCAAAAATCGCTCTTAGAAAAAATGTTTTATTCGGCTAAAAATAATCTTATTACAAGTCTCGCCAAGTCAACAAAATGGAATTTTTTAGCCAAAGATATTATCGGATCTTCTAAAAGTAAAAGTATTAAAGGGAATACAAACGAAATACTTATCTCGGACCTTAAAAACAATTTTTATCTTTCTGTTGATGATATAAAGCAAGAACTAACTGATGATTTAAAAATAAGAAGGTTATTAATCCCCCGAATAAAACTTATGGCGCTGTTTATTGTTTTGGGAACTTTATCATTGGGTGGGATATATCTAGGATTATATTTATATCTTATTTTTGATTCCATTAATTTTTTGTATTCTATCCCTAGTTTTGTGGCATGCTCAATAATCTTTTTTATCTTTACCGGAATAATTAAACAAAGATCCCCTGAAGGTTTAGCGCTACTAAATAAAATTAAAGGGTTTGAATTATATATGAAAACTGCCGAAAAATATCGCCAGCAGTTTAATGAAAAAGAAAATATTTTTGAAAAATTTCTGCCTTATGCCATTATGTTTGGCATCACTAAAGAATGGATTAAAAAGACGAAAGATATTTATGGCGAAAAATACTTTAATTCGTATACCCCAATATGGTTTATGGGAGGTAATATCGGCAATTTTGACGCTAGTAGCATCGATAGCGCAATTTCATCAATGAGCTCGAGTATGAA
>CAZXAY010000074.1:0-1876 GCA_964638435.1 uncultured Candidatus Saccharibacteria bacterium
AGCCATGAGCTTGTCGAATGGCGGACCGGACGAGACTCGAACTCGCGACCTCCGCCGTGACAGGGCGGCGCTCTAACCAATTGAGCTACCGGTCCATGTGTAGCTAAAAATATCTTAGCATATCATCATGATAAATTCAAGAAGCATTCTGCCGATTAAACTAGTGAACCAGTTAACAAATTAACCTATGTCAGTTCTTCCTTCTTTTCCTTCATAAACGCTACCCAATCCTCTATTACCTCCATTACGCTCTTAAAAGGTGCTTCTATAATAAAATCTAAAATTATCAAAAAGATATTAACACCCTGGAATTTTAATGCTAACCATTTACCAATTTTTAAAAATGGCATAAAAATAAAATCAGAAATTATTCCAGTCCAATTTTCTTTTTCTTCTAATACAAAAAGTCCACGAGCATTTTGTCTGATTCTAAAGCCAAAAAAACTAACTACTGATAAAAAGAAGAAAAATAGAATCCCACTTATCAAATTAAAGTTGAGTTGAACTAATAACCAAATTGGTAATCCTAAAGTAATAATAAATGTTAATATGTAAAGTAAAGACAAAAAGATTGATTTTGTCTTGGTTCTTTTAATGGCTGTATTAAGTGAATAGATGCGTGTATCTTTTGCTTTTACCTCTTCATAAACTATACTTTTAATCTCGCTCAATATCTTCTCGGTATTATGCCAATCGGGTACTTTTACACCAGTTGTGATCAAAAACATAAATGATGGTGGAAAAATCAAGTTGATCGCTAATGGCAAGGTGTGAATTTTACCTAAAGTTAATAAGTCATATGGAAGTTCAAATAAAATTCCTAACATCATTTTAGTAAAAAATACATAAATTATTCCCTGTATTACACTGCGTCTGACTCTTGAACCAGTTTTAGAATATTGTTCCTGACAAATATTTTCGACAATGTTTGATAATGATTTTGGTGCGAGAATAGTCTCTTCAGCAGTTTGAATATTGTGTTTAATGACTAGGTTTAATATGTTAAAAGGTGCTGTCTTTTTTTTAATAATTTTTTGTAACTTATCAGCCAAAGGATCAAATAGCAGTCCGTCAATCTCTTTATTCATTTGTAAAAATTTTTCCCAGGAATTAAGAATTTCTTGTTCGTTTTCTAAATTTAGCCAATGTGGAAAATGGCGCTTAAATAATTGAAATCTAATACTAGCTTGATCAGATTTTAATAGCGATCGGTGCACGGCAATATATATCAAAATATCGCTAAGCTTATTATGCTCATCCTCAATAGTTCTAAATCTACGCTTCATTACTAAAACCATACAACCAGCAAGAGCTTCTTCTTTATCATGACTAACTAATAGTTCTTCTATTTCGCAGGCGATAATATCTAATAATATTTTATTATTTTTAGATGATTCACCATTAGGATGTTTTAAAATAACTTCTTTTCTTAAAATTGAATACTTTTCAATAATTTCGTCTATCTTATCAACTGTTGTTTGGTAAAATTCCGTATCAGTTAAATAGCGTGCTCTAACAAGCTCACGAAGTAAAGAAATGCTGATTTTTTCGGTACTAGGGATAGGAATGTTAAACTTGCGGGCAATAATACGTCTGATGGTATTTTTTCTAAGTAGATGCTCCTCTTGATAATCCACAGCATTACGGAGTTTTTCGTACCAAAAAGCAACATGCCCAATAGTTTGGGATACGTTAATCTTAGCGACATCTTTATGCTCATCTACCTTATCTTCTTTAATATAAATACTAAGAAGCTTTTCCACTTCCTCGGTAAGAGTATAATTTTCGGGTTCTTTTGGATCGTCAGACATAAAAATAACTAATAACTAATAACTAATAACTAATAACTAATAACTAATAACTAATAACTAATAAC
>CAZXAY010000074.1:1976-2865 GCA_964638435.1 uncultured Candidatus Saccharibacteria bacterium
TAATATTAATTATAACATTGATAAGTTTATATTCAAGAGGATAACAAAATTAAGATTTTAGATTTATGATTTAGGATTTAAAATCGTATATATAAGTCACAATTTATGATTAATAAGAAAGCAGCTAGGTAAGTTAGTGTTACCTGCTGCCTTAAATCCTCAAAGTGTGATTGTTAGTTGTTGGTGCGAGCATTGCGCCGAAGTGATGGGTCATTTTGCAAACGACTTCTGGCTATTTCTCCAGACCGCTTGGTCACCGGATTGAGATGAGCCATAGCCAAGATAAAGATTGTTGTGAGAAGTGCAGCAGTTACTATATAGATGACCACCTGCCACCCTGGATCTAGAGATAGGAATCTCAAAAGAAATTCTCCAAACATCAAACCGCCTCCTTCTTAATCAAAGAATTTTTGTCTACTTTTTTCTGCAGCAATCGAAACACGAAATATTCGTATACAAGTATCACGATTCCAAAACCTATGAAATTCAGCCCGGCCTTAATAGGATCTTGTCCAAACGCCCCAACAACATAGAACATCCCACCAAATAGACCATATACTATTACCGAAATTATTCCCAGTTCAATGAAGACCCTTCTTAGACACTCCTGTTCATCATGTCCCTTCGCGACTGCAACTGTATCTTCTGACATATCAATTCCTCCTATAAAATGTATTGTTAACAAATTTTCTACTATGAAATATAATTAGATTATAGGTTAAAAAAGGCTTTCAGTCAACCAAATTGACCCGCATGATTGACTTTCGACCAATAAATTGATATTATTAACCAATAATCTATCTTGAAATTGTGCTAAATAGGTTATATAATTATCTATAGTTATTAGTTATTAGTTATTAGTTATTAGTTATTAGTTATTAGTTATTAG
>CAZXAY010000075.1:0-2634 GCA_964638435.1 uncultured Candidatus Saccharibacteria bacterium
AATATCTAGAAAGTTTTTATGGCTAGATATATCCTGTCTTTGCAGCATCTGGCGTATTATAACACGTATTTTCTCCATAATCTCGCATTGGTTAGAAGGTGTATCAACGGAGATACTTGGTTCCGTATAATTCTCTATTGATAATAGTTTCTTTTTGTCTATTTTCCCATGAGTAGTTAAAGGCAAAACATCAATTTGAACAATTTGAGCCGGTATCATGTAGATTGGCAGATAATCACCTAAATATTTTTGCAATTTTGTTATATCTATTGTGACACCATCCTTTGATAAAACGTATGCGATTAATTGCTTAGTTTTTACTAATTCTTTTATTACTACAACGGCTTTTTCGATTTCTGGGTATTTTTCTAAAGCACCTTCGATTTCTTGCATCTCAATACGAAAACCTCTTAATTTTACTTGATCATCTATTCGCCCTACAAACTCTATTTCACCGTTATCTGTCCACCTACCAAGATCACCAGTTTTATATAATTTAATTTTTCTATTAGCAAACTTAACAAATTGAGAATTGTTTATACTAAAAGGATCATCAATGAATTTTTCCTGGGTAAGAGAGGGGTTATTTAAATAACCTCTTCCTACACCATAACCTCCTATATGTATTTCACCAATTACTCCTGGCGGTAATAGTTGCAAATATTTATTGAGAATATAAATTTGTACATTAGCTAGGGGTTTCCCTACAGTTATAACTTCTCTTCCAAACATACATTCAGCCATAGTTGAACAAACTGAAGTCTCAGTAATTCCATACACATTAAGAAGAAGACGATTTTTTCCCCAATAAGTTAAAGTATGTTGATTTAGCGATTCGCCGCCTGGCGCTATAACCTTAAGGTACGGTAAATCAACTTCTGGCAAAGCAGCAAGAATAGAGTGCGCTAAAATTATCGTAGTGATTTTATATTGTTCCAAAGCATGAACAATTTTTTGCGGCGAGAAGTAGTCTTTATCGATTAAATAGAGACCAGCTCCACTAAGTAATGCCATACACCACTCAGCTACTGAAACATCAAAACTAAATGATGCTATTTGTAAAATACGCGATTTAGGGACAATCTTTAATCGCTGACTACAAGATAAGGCCATATTTATAGCAGAAAAGTGTTCAATTAAAGACCCTTTCGGTTTGCCCGTTGAACCTGATGTATAAATAATATACATCAAATTTGAAGATTGGATTACTCTTAAGGGGTTGTCTTTTGGATAATCATTCCATTGCTGCAATTGATCAACATTAATGATGAGAGGTTTTACAAGAGATACTGGCTTTATTAAATCAGTTAATGTATTTAAATACGAAGTTTCGGTAATAACAACTTTTGGCTGGCTATCTTGCAATATATGTTTTATTCGCTCAGGCGGATTATTAACATCAAGGGGAACATAAGCTCCACCAGATTTTAAAACCGCCAAGATACTTACTAATACTTCTGGTCTTGGTTTTAAGTAAATTGCAATGCGATCCTCGATTGCAATGCCTTGCTGAAGGAGATAATGAGCTAATTGATTAGCTTTTTCGTTAAGCAATCTATAAGTTAAAGTAATTTCTTTAAAAACCACTGCCGGAGCATTTGGATTTTTTTCTACTTGCTCTTCAAATAATTGATGAACAGTTTTACCAATAGAATAATCAACTGCCGTATCATTCCACTCAAAAACCACTTTGCGAAAGGTAGCATCATCAACGACAGGCAACTCAATTAACTTTTTATTGTATTTAGATATAATTTGTAACAAAATCACTTTGTAATGATTTAGAAAGGATTCCATATATCCTTGATCAAAAATCTCAGTTTCATAATTTAAATCAAGCTGTAAAGATCCGCCATCATCAATAACCTCAAGTATTAAAGGATAAGGAACATCTAATCTTGATGAGAATTTACAAGGAATTTCAGAAAAGCTTTCTGCTAAAGTTTTATTCAGTGAGAATGGTTCATAATTAATAATAGACTGATAAATAGGAACATCTAGTGGCAATTCACTCCACTCATGTATTTGATTTAAAGAAACCATGACGTAATCTCTTAATTTTTTACCTTGTTCACGAACCTTGTATAAAAAATCTATTATATTTACATTAAAATCTATATTAAAACTCATTGGAAGAGTATTGATAAAAAGACCTACTTGATTTTGCGTAATGTTTTTTGGGTATGCTCTGACTGAACCAAATATTATATTATCATTATTACTATAATGAGATAATACAATCGCCCAGGTTGACTGAAGTAACGTATTGACTGTTAAAGAGTTGCTATTAATAAAATCTACTATCCCCTGATACTCAACACTATCAATACGTAGCGTTTTGATGTTTTTTTTGCTTGTAACTACATTCTTTTTATTACTACATGGTAAAAATGATGAAATTTCATGATTGCTTAGTAGTTGTTTCCAGTAATTTTTGGCCTCATTTCTATCTAAAACATTTTTATAATTATGCGCCTCATGATAAGGTATAGTTTTTAATGAAACATTTGTTTTATTTTCCAGTAGCACTGAATAAATCTCAAATAGATCTTTTACAATCTTAGATACCGAAGCACCATCCACAATTATATGATGAATATCCCATATGACACGATAATCATTTTCAGCAAATTT